>JAAUUD010000326.1 GCA_012031655.1 Anaerolineae bacterium
GTGGTGGTGGGCCTGGTGGGTTACCTGCGTTTTCTTCCGCTGCAGCGGGCGCCCTGGGCGACCTGGGCCTGGCTCTTCAGCATCCGCGCCATGCTCATCGCCCAGACCATCATCGCCATTCCGCTGATTGTGGGCGTGACCATGAGCAGCGTGGAAGGGGTGGACCCCGCGCTGCGCCCCCAACTGCGCGCGTTGGGGGCCACGCCCTGGCAGGTCACGCGTGCCCAGCTCTACGAAGCCCGCTTTGGCGTGATTGTGGGCATCGTGGCCGGGTTTGGTGCGATTATCTCTGAAGTCGGCGCGGTGATGCTGGTGGGAGGCAACATCGCCGGGCGGACGCGCGTCCTCACCACGGCTATCGTGCTGGAAACCCGCCAGGGGAACTTTGACCTGGCGCTGGCCTTCGGCATCCTGCTGCTGAGCATGGCCTTTACCGCCAATCTGCTCATCGTCCTGATTCAAGGCAGGGTCACGCGATGAACTGCTACGAATTGAAGAGCCTTCAGCAACGCTATGGGACGCGGACGGTGCTCAACCTGCCGCAACTGGAAATCCGCGCGGGCGAAATCCTGGCGCTGGTTGGGCCCAGTGGCGCGGGCAAAAGCACCCTGCTACGCCTGCTGGGGATGCTGGAAACACCCAGCCAGGGCGAGTTACGGGTTCATCTGGGGCGGGGAATGGGTGAGCACAGCCCGCGCCAACATCGCGCAACGCCGCCAGGTAACAATGGTTTTTCAGCGGCCCTTGCTGCTCAGCCGCAGGGTGCGTGCCAATGTGCTCTATGGGTTGCGCTTGCGCGGCGAAACCGGCGACCCCCAGCGCATCCAGGCGTTGCTGGAGCGCCTTTCCATCGCCCACCTGGTCAACGCCCGCGCACGGACGCTTTCGGGCGGCGAGATGCAGCGCGTAGCGATGGCACGGGCGCTCATCCTGCGCCCGGAGGTGCTGCTGCTGGATGAACCCACCGCCAACCTGGACCCCTACAACGTGCGCCTGATCGAGCAGTTTTTGCAGGAGGAGCACGCTACCTATCGCCCCACCATCATCCTGGTGACGCACAACATCTTCCAGGCACGGCGCATGGCGCATCGGGTCGCGTTGTTGTTGGATGGCGAACTGGTGGAGCTAAGCGAGACAGCGCCGTTCTTTAAGCAGCCCAGCGACCCACGCACCGCTGCCTTTACTGCCGGAGAATTGGTCTACTAAGCGCAAACCGGAATTTCCAGACAAAATTTAATTTTACGCTTATCGGTTTGAAAGCAGTTTGTCTCTATAATGAAAGTGGATATCCACCACTGGAGGCTCGCACACCCCTTTGACCGCACTCAGCCGCTTACAAGCCATGATCACCAACCTGGGCGACCCGGTTGCCGACACCCTGTACCTCATCAGCGAACGGCTGCGCACCATCCAGAGCGAAGACAAGCTGCTCATCGCGCTGGGGCTTCCCGCAATCGAACGGGGCGCTTGCAAAGTTTCGTTGCGCTACATCGACCTGGACGCCCAGAGCCAGCCAGAGTGGATAACCATCGTCGCGGATTGGGACACGCGCGAAAGCCGGGCCATCACCCTGGGGACGCGCTTCTACGTGCCCAACTTTCCCTCCACCCAGCTCTGGCTGGGGCAGCCAGACCGCCCCTTGCTGGTGAATGATGTGATGACGGACCCCAGGTTGGATGCCCCCACCCGCCAGGCTTATGCCGCGGTGGACCTGCGCGCAACCGCGGTGGTGCCGCTGCATGATACCGTGGGCTGGGTGGGCGCGCTGACCTTTAGCTGGGATACGCCACACCTGTTTTCGAGTGATGAACAGTCAATTTATGTGGCGTATAACCGCTGGTTTGCCCCGGTCGTGCGGGAACAGCGCAGCGCCCAGACATAAAGCCCTGCGCCGACCCTGCCCTAACCGTTACGCTTCAGCTTGCCGTGCTTCTTGGCGTAAATTTCTGCCCGGTGGAAGGCCCACACCCCCAGTGGCAGCATCACCGCCCCCATCACCAACAGGGGTGGCACCGCCTCCCCAACGGGCATCCCCACACCCGAGTCTGGCAGCAGGGTATAGCGCATGGCCGCCAGCACGTAAGTGGCCGGAGAGAACTGGGAGGCGAACTGCATCCAGCCAGGCAACACCTCGATGGGATAGTACACCCCAGAAAACAGCAGCAAAGCCGCCTGAATGATGTGGATTAGCTGCGCGCCGCGTTCCGGGTAAAGCAGCGGCAGGATGCTACCCAGCACGCCAATCCCCACAATCGAGAAGCTGCCCACCAAAACCACCAGCAACGCGCCCAAAAAGTCCGCCTGGCTCAGGTCAATGGAAAAGAACAGCGCCAGAAAGAACCCGATGATGATGGTATAGAGGATGGAATAGAGCACGGAAAAGGCCATCTGCCCGATCATCTGCACGATGCGCGACACGGGCGCCATAAAGGTGTACTCAATGGTGCCTTCCCAGCGCTCCCAGGCGATCATCTCTGAAAGGTTGTTAAAGATGTTGGACATAAAGCCCCACATCAGTGTGCCAATCACCAGATAGGCCACCAGAAAGTTGGCAAACTGGTCCTGCACCACCCCTTCGACGTCCACGGCCTGCACCCCCAGGCCAATGAAGCTAATCGAGACCGAACTGGCCACCGAATAGCAAATCCAGACCAGCTCCCAGCCCCAGTAGCGGCGCACCAGCGCAAAGTTGCGCGCCACAAAAGCGTAGACCTGGCGATATTGCAGGATAAACCCCCGACGGATCATTGAGGTCTGTTGTTGCATGTCCTGTTGCTCCTCAAAAAAAACCTGGGCCAGCCCCAGGCCGGGCCAGCGGGCCCAGGGCGGCGATGATCAGGCTTCGTCCAGCGCCACGCGGGCGAGTTCCTCGCCGGGGCGCAGTTCTTTCTCAAAGCGTGTGTATTCCTTCTCGATGCGCATCCCGGCCCGTTCGTAGAGGCGGGTTGCCCCGGTCAGGCTCAGGCCATCGACGTGCAAGCCCACGTTCGGCTGCCCCGCCTGCCAGAAGTGGCGGAAGGTGTGCTGCAGCAGGGCCAGGCCCACCCCATGGCGGCGGTATTCCCGGCGCACGCCCAGCCGTCATCACATAGGCCCGCGAGGGTAGTCCCACGCCCTGCGCCCGGCAGAGCGAAATTCCGGCGATCTCGCCTGTGGCGTCATCAATGGCCAGGAAGAACAGGTTGGGGTCAAACCCGGCTTCATTCGACCAGTGTTCCCAGCGTTCGCGCATTTTTTCTTCGCTTTCCGAGATGAAGCCAAAGTGATCCAGAAAGGCGTCGCGCGTGGCCCGAGCCAGGGTCATCATCTCGGTTGGGTGGTCGTAGGTACGGACGGACATCCCAGCGGGCCAGATGGGTTCTGGCGCCACTTCCGTCTGGTCAATCACCATGTAGTAGGTGTGGCGGATGGCCCCCAACCCGGCAGCGTTGATCTGGCCTGTCTTGTAGGTGTCCGTGGCATCGCAGCTCATCATGTACGAGACGCGCGCTTCGGGTGGGCAGCGGTCAATCGCCTGGCGGGCGCGGGTGTCGATCCAGCTCAGCAGGGCTTCGGCCACGCCGCTTTCGCGGTGGTCCGGGTGGATCGCCCACCAGGTCCAGGGGTGAACCGGGGTGCTGTGCAGGTCAAAGACCTCCGCGTACCCCACGATCTGGCCCTGGGCATCCAGCACCATCTGGGTCGAAAGCGCCAGGTCAAACCCCGGCTCGGACCATTCGCTTTTCAGGTCCTCGACCGTGTGCGTAGCCTTGCCCTCGAAGGCCATCTGATAGACATTGAACATGGCCACACAGGCTTCGGCATCTTCCGGGCGCCCGGGGCGGGCCGCGTAGTTTGCGGGCAGGGCGTCCAGGTGCAGGGTAACGGGATTGGCAGTCATGATCATCTCTCCGTGGTTGAACTAGCTCGCCAGAGCCGGCGTTTCGGGCTGAACTTGCGGGTCTTCGACGGGCGCGGCGGGCGCTTCTGCCGCTTCTTCTTCGTCCCGGTTGCGGAGTTGCTTGCCCGTGAGTTCCATGAAGACATCTTCCAGCGTAGGCTGGCTGCCCTTGCGCCGAATGCGCCCCTTCAGGCCTTCGGGCGTGTCTTCGGCCACGATGCGCCCTTCATCCAAAATGGCAATCCGGCGGCAGAGCGCCTCGGCCTCGCCCATGTCGTGTGTCGTCAGGATGATGGTGGCGTCGTGAGCGTCGCGTAGTTCGTAGACGAACTCCTGAACCTCGCGCTTGCTGCGTGGGTCCAGTCCTGTGGTGGGTTCATCCAGCAGCAAGAGCACGGGCGAGGTCAAAAAGGCACGGGCGATGGCAACTTTCTGCTGCATACCCCGGCTCATCTCTTCCATGGGTTCATCATAGCTATTGCGGCGCAGGCCCAGGCGCTCCAGAATTTCGCGGGCCTTGCGGTCTGCCTCCGCGCCCGAAACACCATAC
>JAAUUD010000327.1 GCA_012031655.1 Anaerolineae bacterium
CATCAGCGTCGGCCTGCGCTGGTCGCTGGGGTTGCTGGCGCTTGGCCTGGCGTTGCTGCTCTGGCGACCGCTGCTGCCCCTGCCGCAGCTCGGCGTGGGACTGGCCTATTTGCTCTATGGCACCTGGTTTGCTCTGCGCCCATGCTCTCCAGCCTCATCGCGCAGCACACCCCCGCCGAAAACGCAGGCCGCGCCTTTGCCGGGGTTGACCTGGGCTACGCGCTGAGCGCCATCCTGGGGCCAGCGCTGGCCGGGTGGTGCTATGCACTGCACCCGCCGCTGCCCTATGCGGTGAGTCTGGGGCTGTTGGCCCTCTGCTGGCCGCTGGTGCTGCACCTGGCCCCACTGCGCAACCTTCGGCCCGCCTCCGCGTATAATTGAGGCAGGCCACTAGCCACGAAAGGACCCCCAATGGCACGCAAAAATCGCAGCACCCCAGACCGCAGCATGCTGCAAAAGCTCTTTGACCGCCTGGTGCTGGCCTGGCGCTTGTTGGGTGATGGCCGGGTGAGCTTGCAGCACAAGCTGATCCCACCGATTGCCCTCCTCTATCTGCTTTCGCCGATTGACCTGGTGCCAGAGGCCCTGCTGGGGCCGCTGGGCGTCTTTGATGACATCGGCGTGGTGATTTTATTGCTGGAGACGTTCATCCGCATGGCGCCACCGGGCGTGGTGCGCGAACACCTGGAAGCCCTGCAACAGCGCGTGGCCATGTCCGATGACGACACGCCCCGCCAGCGCGAGCACAGCGATGTTATCGATGGGCAGTTTCGGGTGAAGGATGAGGATCTTTTGAGCTTTTCCAGCAGCAGCCCGTCTTCGCCATCCCGATAGTAGCGCCAGCGCGTTTTGACCAGCTCGTACCCGGCGGCTTCATAGAGGCGGCGAGCCGCCGCATTGCTGGCCCGCACCGTCAGGCGCACCCGTGAGGCGCGCACCGCTGCCTCGCAGTGGTCCAACAACGCCCGCCCAACCCCCTGGCGCTGGTATTCTGGGGCAACCCCCAGCGTGATGATCCAGGCCGGGTCGCCCGGCAGCCAGGGCTGAGCCACGCTGCCAAAGCCCACCAACCGGCCATCCGGGGCCATCGCTTTAAAGTTGCGGCTATCCGGCAGCAACAGCAAGCGCAGAATATCCAACCAGGGGTAGGCATCTTGGGGGAAAATCCGTTGCTCCAGGCGATAGATGGCGGTGGTATCGCCCAGGCGCGCCCGGTGTAGGGAGAGGTTCACCCGCTCTGCGAGCGCGTCGCCTGCACCTCGTCAATCGCGCTCATCGTATCTTGCAGGCTCATCACCTGGTCATGAATCTGGTTACGCAAGCGTTGGGCGTTGGCCCGGTCAATATCCTTGGTAGAGATAGCCTGCATCTGGGCGTAGACCGTGCCCAGCGCTGCCAGGGTGTTGTCCATCTGGATGTCGGCGCGCTTGATGTTGGCCTCGATATCAGCCAGGTTCTGGAGTTGCGCTTCTTTGATCTGCATTGAGCGCTGCAATTCTTCCTCCACGCGTGGTCGCGTTCCACCTTCAGGCGGCGGTTGAGCGCGTCTAGCTCGTTGCGGACCTGCATGCGGTCGCGGTTGATGATGTTGTTTTCCTCAAAGCTGTCGATCTTCTTGCCCAGCAGATAAAGCTGGGCAATCCAATCATCGACCTCATCCAGCGCGTGTTCGAACTCCACGCGGCTCGTGGCTTTGCGGCTCATCATAACCTTTTGCATCGCGCCGTAATATTCCAGCGCTTTTTCCAGGCGGCTGCGGGCCGCCGGGTTCTGGATGCGCGCCGGGCTATATTTTTCGGTGAGCATCCGCGCAATGGCGCGTTGCTGGGCGCGCGGGTCCGTGATGGTGGCGCCCACATAGAGCAAGGTGCCCACTGCCCCAAAGACCAGCCACAACGGCGGCGCCCAGAAGTCAAACGGGCGCACGCTCAGCCCAAAGAGCACGATGGAAATGGCGATGATCAACGCCGTTTGCCAGGTGAAGAAGGCCGAGGAGATGAGCGCTCCCCAGGCCCGACGCCGCATCTCGCCGGAAGGTTTTTCCACCATACTGTTATTCCTGCTTGTTTAAGCCCAGCCGAGCGCGCCGTTCTTCCAGTTGCAGTTCCAGCTCGCTAGCACCGATGGTTTCGTCAATCTGGTTTTCCAGCCGAGAGCTGGCGATTTCTGCTTCGGCATCCAGGCGGTCGATCCGCTCGCGGATGCTGTCGCCAATGCGCTGAATGTCCGCATCGCCCACCCCGCGCAGGTCGTCCAGGCTTTTGATAGTGCGGGTAGTGATCTGCTTGGCAGCGGCCAGTTCCAGCAAGGACTTCAGATGCTCGCGTTCCTGGCGCACAGAAACCAGCTTGGCTTCCAGCTTCAGCTTGGCGTCCATCATGCGCTTGAACTCAAGCTCTTGCTGCTGCCACTGCTCGTAATATTCCTGAGCCAGTTGTTTTTTTGCTGTTCAGGTCGGCCTGCGCGGCCATCGCCAGCTCGGTCTTGTTCTTGGTCAGCAACAGGTCAATGTCGCGATCCAGCTTTTCAACCTTCTCAGAAAATTCATCATATTTGCGCTTGAGCGTCTTCACCGTGCCCCCGACCGTCGCGGCGGAGTCTTCCAGCGCGTCCAGGTTGCGCTCGGCCTGGCGGATGTACTCGTCCATCACCTTGAGGTTGTTGCTTTCCAGTGCACGGTCCACGATGGAATGCACGTTCGCAGAAATCAGGGTGTTGATTTTCTCCAACAGAGACGCCATGAGATTCCCTCTCTTGATTGGTCAGGCAATGCTTCTGGCCAGCACTCGCGCATTATACCGCCCCTGGCCCTTCCGAATCAAACCCCGCTAGTGCAGTTCTGCAGGCGGCCCAGACCGAAAATGCAGCGCAAAGGTGCTGCCCTTGCCCAGCGCGCTCCGCACCGTGATTTCGGCCTGGTGCACCTGGGCGATGCCACGCACAATGGCCAGGCCAGAGCCCGCCCCCTGGTCCTCGTATTTCTGGCGGTCAATCTGGTAGAAGGCGTCAAAGATGTTGTCTAGCTCCTCCGGCGGAATGCCACGCCCAAAATCTGTTACAGAGAGGGTCGGGCGGCCTTGCTCGTCCAGCGCCGCGCGGAGTTCAATGCGGCTATCAGGTGGCGAAAACTTGATGGCGTTATCCACCAGGCGCGCTAACGCCACCGTCAGATATTCCAGGTCGCCCACAATCGGTGGCAGGTCGGGTTCGATGTGCATTTCCAGGCGTTGCTTGCGTTCTTCCAGGTTCGGCAGCAGGTTCTGGGCACTGCTTTCGAGCAACTGGCGATAGTTGTGCAGCGGTTTTTGCGCCAGGAGAAAGCCCCCTCGATCTCGCCGGTTTCCATCTCCACCAGATAGATGAAGTTTTCCACCAGGCGCCGCAAGCGGTCCGCCCCGGAAGTCACGCCCTGCAAAAACGCGCCTAACTCGCCCAGGTCCATGGACTGTGCATCGCGGTGCAGCATGTCTGCATAGGCCACCACATAAGTCAGTGGCGTACGAAATTCGTGGTTCAGGATGGTCAGAATGCGGCGCTTGATGTCGCTCACCTGGGAAGACAGCACCGACTGAATTTGAACGTTGCGTTCCAGCTTGGCACGCACGGCAATCAGCAGGTCTTCAGCGCCAAATGGTTTGGTGACGTAGTCATCCGCACCCATGGCCTTGCCCAGCCGGATGTCCTGTTTTTCTCCTTTGGCCGTCAGGAAGATAAACGGGATGGTCAGCCAGGCGGTTTCGGACCGGACCACTTCAAAAAACTCGTAACCGTCCATCCGAGGCATCATGATGTCCGAAACGATGAGGTCTGGCAGGGTTTTGCCGCTGCGCAGCAGCGCCAGCCCCTCGACCCCGCTGGGCGCAGTCATCACTTCGTAGTCATCCAGCTCCAGAATTTCACGGATGCCTTCCATGAGGTGCATGTCGTCTTCGACCACCAGGATTTTCGCCCGATGCAGATAAGGCGCGTTTTTGGTATCCATATGTGGTTTAATGGCGGAAGGCGCTAGCCGATAAAAGCGCTCGTCTTCTGCTAAGTTGGTCATCTTGGCCTCGAAACCCTTCTACACACGTACTTTAGCATAAAATCAGGCATCTGAAGCGACATAAGCGCGCAGCCAAAGCACCAGTTGCGACAATATCCCCGGGCTGGTGGGGTCCACCTGCGGGTAAACCTGCAAGTTGGTTTGCCCAGCTGCATTGATGTTCCAACGCTGGGCCACCTGCAAGGCGTTTGGCTGGTCTTCGCCAGCCAGCATCAGCAAGGCCCGCTCGCCTGCGGCAGCGAGTGCTTGCTCCAGCAGCGGCTGTTCCGGCGCTACCAGTGGGTCCAGCGCAATCACGGTCTGGCAGGTTTCGACCTGGCTACAGGCCACCAGCCCAGCCAGGCTGCCGGCTCCCTGGCCCAGCACCGCCAACTGCCCCACGTT
>JAAUUD010000328.1 GCA_012031655.1 Anaerolineae bacterium
GACCGCCGATGACCAGGATTTTCTGGAAATCCTGGCGTCTCAGGCGGCAGTCGCCATCGAAAACGCCAGCCTCGTTAGCCGCCTGCGCGCCGCCTATCAGGAACTAAGCCAGCTGGACAAAATGAAGAACGATTTTATTGCGATTGCCTCGCACGAGCTACGCACGCCGCTAAGTGTCATCCTGGGGTATGCTTCGTTCCTGAAAGAAGAGGCGCAGGGCACCGCCGGGGAACATGCCACTGCCGTGCTGAACAGCGCGCTCAAGATGCGTCAGCTCATCGAGGACATGACCAACCTGCGCTACCTCAAAATTGGCGAGGCCGAGCTGCAAATGGAGGAAACCTCGCTGGCGGAGGTCATTGAGATGGCCACTTCGGACATTCAATCCACGGCAGAGGTGCACGAAAACCGCCTGCAGGTGGGCCTGCCACCTGCCAACCTGCTGCTGCGCCTGGACCGCGCCAAGATGATGATGGCCCTCACCAACATCCTGAACAACGCTGTAAAGTTCACCTCCAAAAATGCCGTCATTCGGCTGACCACCCAGCAGCACCCAGACGAGGTGTGGATTATCGTGGAAGATGAGGGAATCGGTATTCCACAGGACCAACTCGAGCGCATCTTTGAGGAGTTTTACCAGGTGGCTGACCACATGACGCGCAAGCACAACGGCATGGGGTTGGGGCTTTCCATTGCGCGGGCGGTGGTGCGCGCCCATCGCGGCGCATCTGGGCTGCCAGCCCGGGCGAAAACCAGGGAACGACGTTTTACATCAGCCTGCCGCTGCCCGGCTAGCGAGCCGTGGGCAGGGCGGTCACCCGGGGGTAGCTCAGCAACATGCTTTCCAGCGCCAGGCGTGTGTTCACATTACTGGCCAGGTAGCGCTGGGCCAGCAACGTTGCGCGCAACGCCTGCTGGGTTGTTTCGGCCTTGGCAGAACGCGCCACATGGCGCAAAAAATCCAGTTGATCTACGTTCGTAATCCAGCGCTCGCTACCCCGGGACAGCAGCACCGCATCGCGCCAGAAGGCTTGCCACAGCCGCAGCAAGTCGCCCAACTCGTGCTTCTTCTTGGCCAATCTTTCCGCTTCGGCAAAACGCCCAGCGTAGGTGCTGGCGATCATGTTCTGAAGCAAGTGGATGGCTTCATCGCGCATAGCCAGGGCGTTTTCATCTTCCAGGGCACGCACTGCCCAGCCCAATCGCCCCATGGAAGATGCGCCAGACAAGCGCGCCTGGCGTTCTTCGGCCTGCCAGTGGGCTTGCAACGCATCCTGCACCGCGTTGATCTGAATCGGTTGCAGGGCATAGGGTTGGCAGCGCGAGCGGATGGTTGCGAGGAGCGCGCCTGCGTCTTCGCTGGTGAGGATGAGCGTGGCGCGGCCAGGGGGTTCTTCCAGCGTTTTGAGCAAGGCATCCTGGGCGGTCGGGCGCGCCTCATGAAAGCGCCGCACAATGGCCACCCGTTGACGCGCTTCGTAGGGGCGTAGCGCAAGCTGGCGCTGCATCTCGCGGATGGCTTCGATTTTGAGCGTGGCGCCGGGTTCTTCGGATTCCACCTGCAAGACATCTGGGTGTTTGCCCTGCCAGATCAGGCGGCAGGCGCGGCATTCTCCGCAAGGGCGACCACTTGCCGCAGTGCAATTGAGCGCCATCGCCAGCCCGCGCGCCAGGGTGGTCTTGCCAATAGAGGCCGGGCCAGTGATGAGATACGCATGGCGGACCCGGTTTGCGTTAAGCGCCAGGGAAAGCTGTTCCACGGCCCAACCATGCCCCAGCACCGGAAAGCGCGTTGCGCTAAACTCCATGTGAACATCCTTTCTGTACATGCCTATTCTAGCAGACTCAGCAGAAAATTTGAGGGCGCGTGGTATCATCGGCGCCAGGAGGAAGCTTGCTGCATGAACACCCAACGCCTGTACTACGATGATGCCTATCAAACGCAATTTTCGGCGCGCATTCTGGCCCGCCTGCAAGCCGGCGCACACCCTGCCGTGGTGCTGGACCAAACCTGCTTCTACCCCACTGGTGGCGGTCAACCGCACGACCTGGGCACGCTGGGGGAGGCGCGCGTGCTGGATGTGCAAACCACACCAGAAGGCGCCGTGCTGCACATTCTGGAAGCAAACCCCACTGGCGAAATGATCGCAGGGGCGCTGGACTGGGCGCGGCGCCTGGATCACATGCAGCAGCACACCGGCCAACACATCCTTAGCCGTGCTTTTGAGGTGCTCCACAACGCCAACACGGTTGGCTTTCACCTCAGCGAGAACACGGTAACGGTTGACCTGGACCAGGATACATTTTCTTTGGCGGACCTGGACGCGGTTGAGGACCTGGCGAACCAGATTGTGCGTCAGGATCAGCCGGTGCGCGCCTGGTTCCCGGATGCTGATGCGCTGGCCACCCTACCGCTACGCAAAATCTCGGAGAAGGTGAGCGGCGCGGTGCGGGTGGTGGAAATTGGCACTTTTGACGTGTGCGCGTGCGGCGGAACGCACGTCGTGCGCACGGGCGAAATCGGCCTGATCAAGATCATTCGCACGGAAAAAAAGAAGGGCAAGACGCGGGTTGAGTTCGCCTGTGGCCAGCGTGCCCTGCTGGACTATCGCCAGAAGAACCGCCGGTTGCTGGAACTGGCCGCGACCCTGACCACCGGCTATTGGGAAGTTGGCCAAGCGGTGGCGCGCCTGCAAGAGGAGCTTAAAGGGCTGCAAAAGGACCTCAAGGCGGCGCGGGGGCAGGTGTTGCAGGCCGAAGCCGAAGCGCTCTGGCAGGCCGTGGCGCTGGGTATCCATCCGGGGGTCGTGGTGTATGTGGAAGTCGGGCGCGATCCCGGCGAGCTTCAAATCCTGGCCAACCTCATCAGCCAAAAAAGCGGCGCTGTGGCCTTGTTGGGCAGCGCGGGCGAACGCGGTCACCTGGTTTTGGCTTGCGCTGAGGATGTGCCGCAGGATATGGCCGCCTTGCTCAAGCAAACGCTGGCCCAATTGGGGGTGCAGCGCGGCGGGGGTAGCCCACGCCTGGCCCAAAGCGGTGGGCTTTGCCATCTTCGGAAGCCCAGTTGCCGCTGGCTTGCTGGAGGGCGTGGCAGTGCAGCTCACCAGCGCAGGGCAGGCTTGAGCGCTTCGATCACGTTAAAAATGATGGGGCATCGCCCGGCGCCGCTGAACGTATCCGCCAGGGTCCAGCGAAAGTCCGGGGTAAAGGCGGGATAGCGCGGCAGGAGCCTGGCCGATGGGCATACAGGCCGCAACGGGTGCCTTGCAGAAAAGTGCAGGGGCAGGCCGCCAGGCAGCCCCATTCCCCGGCCTGAGCGGCGCGGGTGCGGTCAATATGCTGGGCTTCGACCCTGGCCGGCGCCAACCCCAGCCCTTCAGCCAACCGATCCACATCCGCTGGTGTAAGATAGACGGTCAGGTTGCGGCAGCAGTTGGCGCAGGTGGTGCAATCAATAGCGGCAATAATCGGCGCGGCAATCCGATCCACCAGGGCGTCCAGGTCCGTGTCGCTCAGCAGGTCGTCTTCGATGTAGTAGCGCAGGGCTTCGTAATCATCATGCTGAGCCGCTGCGCGGGCCGCTACTTCGCTCAGGTCCGTGATGACGTCTGCCATGGGTTAATCCGGCTTGATGCGGCCTTCTTGGGCGCTACGGATGATGGCCTGTAACTCGGGTGGCAGTTTGATTCCATACGAATCCAGGGCGCGGGTAACCTGATCATTCGCTGGGAGGTTGGCCGCGCCAGGCGGTTGGCTGCGGTCCCCTGCGGGAACGGGATGGCGGCTTGCTGAGCGGTTGTTCCGTGCTATCTTCGCCGGCGTCCGACGGGGTAGACAGCGCCGTTTGTGGGGTTGAAATGGCGGCTGGAGCGGTGATGGCACTGACCGCGAGGCGTTCCGTGGGTTGAAAGTAAGCAGCCAAGGCTTGCTGGCCCGTCTTTTTGTTGTTCTGGAGGGTGAACTGCGCGCGATTCATGGCGAGCAGGTCGTGCGCCACCCGCAACTGGACAGCCGTGTTCCAATCCTCGGGCTTTTGCGGATCAAAGCGGTTTTCCAGTTCTCCTCGGCGCCCATAGGGGGCTTGTGCTTCGCCTGTAGAAAAGATAACGCGATAGTAGACTCCCGGGCGCTCCAGGGGCGCATTGACCAGTTGCGTGCTTATGACCTGACCGGCCCGCTGGGCCACAAAATAGAGGAGCAGCATCCCTTCTAGCAGCGAGGGGATATGCACTGAAATCGGCTGCGTAAACGCTGCGCGCAAGGGGGTTTCTGCCTGGAGGGCGTTGTGCACCCAACCCGGGATGGAATCCGGCGCCAGCAAGCCCCAGGCTTCGGGCGCCAGGGTGCCGGTGGTTTTGAAGGTTACCAGTGCAGACCAGGCCTCCAGCAGATTGAGCACCGCCCGCAGTTTCTCGGGGGCAGGCG
>JAAUUD010000329.1 GCA_012031655.1 Anaerolineae bacterium
CCGACAAGCTAACACCAGCCGACATCACCCCAGGCCCTAGCCTACAACAAGCAAGAAGGCGTGCGCGGGCTGACCACCGAGACCGGCGCGGGGCAGTGGGGCACGGCGCTTAGCATCGCGTGCAACTTTTTGAGATGGAATGCCGCGTGTACATGGTCAAGGTGAGCTACCACCAGAAGCCCGCCCGCGCCATGCTGATCCGCTCGTTTGGGGCGGAGGTCTACCCCAGCCCCACGGACCAGACCCAGGCGGGCCGGGCCATCCTGGCGCAGGATGCCGACACCCCTGGCTCGCTGGGCATCGCCATCAGCGAGGCGGTGGAAGCCGCCGTCACCAGCGGCGGCCAGTATAAATATGCGCTTGGCTCTGTGCTGAACCATGTGCTGCTGCACCAGACGGTCATTGGGCAGGAGGCGCTGCAACAACTGGAAATGGCGGGCGAATACCCCGATATCGTGATTGGCTGCACGGGCGGCGGCAGCAACTTTGCCGGGATCGCGCTGCCCTTTGTGCGCGCCAACCTGCGCGCAGGCAAGGCCACGCGCATCATCGCGGTGGAACCAGCCAGCAGCCCCAGCCTGACCCAGGGCCGCTATGCCTATGACTTTGGCGACACCGTGGGCATGACGCCCATCATGAAGATGCACACCCTGGGGCATACCTTTGTGCCCCCGGCCATCCATGCGGGCGGCTTGCGCTACCACGGCATGGCCCCCATCATCAGCGAGCTATATAATCAGGGGTTGATTGAGGCGCGCGCGGTGCACCAGTTGGGCACCTTTGGCGCGGCGCTGCAATTTGCGCGGGCCGAAGGCATCATCCCCGCGCCGGAACCCAGCCACGCCATCCGCGCCGTGATTGACGAGGCGCTGCACTGCAAAGCAACCGGCGAGGCCAAGGTGATCCTCTTTAACCTGTGCGGGCATGGCCACTTTGACATGAGCGCCTACCAGGCCTACCTGGAAGGCCAGCTGGAAGACTTCGCCTATCCCCAGGCGATGATCGACGCGGCGATGCTCAGCCTGCCGGAGGTCCCCGCGTAGCGCCGTTGATGGTTGAGGGGGCGGGGGTGGCTGAGCAGGCCAGCCACCCCCGCCCACATTCAGAAACAATCCAGAACCATTAAAGAATATTTATCCTATTTGGTGTGCGGGGCAGGCCAAACTCGCTATACTCCTCCCACTATCGCTGGCCTGGCATTCGGGTACAGGAGCCAACCATGCCCCAGACGCCAACCCGCCCTTTCCAGAATACCATCCTCCTTTCGGCGCTTTCGACCGTCTTTCTGGCTGCCTGTGCTCTGGTGGCCTATAGCCAGGTGCAGGCAGCCAACTACCTTGGCCTGGTGGCCATTGTCGCCTTCTATCTGCCGCTGCTGGGCCTGGCGCACCTCCAGGTGCGCCGCCCGGAAAACCTGGATACCGCACTGATCCTGGTGGTGGGGGGCAAGCTGGCGCTCGTCTTGCTGCTGCCCGTGGTGATGGAAGACTACGAACTTTTGGCCGCTCTGATGGTGCTGCTGGCCCTGCTGGAAACCATCATCGCGGGGCGCTTCCAGCGCCTGACGCTGGTGCTGGTGCTGGGCTTGCTCAGCGCGGCGCTGCTGCTGCTGCTGGACCTGCAAGACCTGGGCGACCCCGCGCCCTTTGCGGCGGATGTGCCCGCGCTTTATGGGCTGGTGCTGGCGGAATTGCTGCTGCGCGTGGTGGGGCTGATGGGCTATGCCTGGTGGGTGCGCTTTCGGGAGACCTCCCCGTTGCGGACCCGCCTGGACCTGACCACGCAGTTGGCCATCGCCTTTGCCGTGACCGCCGCCGCGTCCATCCTGGCCGTGACGGGCGTGATCATCCCGCAATACCGCGACTCGCAGATTGAGCGCGTGGGCGCGGACTTTGAAGACACCGCCGCAAGCAGCGGCGAGCGCGTGGGGAACGCGCTGGCGGTGGCGCTCAACGACCTGGAGCAGGTCGGGCGTGTGGAGCAGGTGATCCAGCGCTTTTTGTTCATCACCAACAACCGCTATCAGGGCACCGAAGCCGATATTGCGGTGCTTTTGCAGGACCGTTCGCGGCAATGGCGCGCTGGCTCTGGCGAACCAGAATTCGTGGCGCAATATACCAGCAACCCCTTTACGCCGGAACTGCAAACCCTGCGCGCCGCCACCCCCGCCTTTCAGCAGGTGATCATCACCGATGCGCGGGGCGCGCTGGCGGGCGTGGTGGGCACCCTGCCGCGCGAGTTTGTGTTTGATGACGAACCCTGGTGGCGGGCGGCCTGGAACAATGGCGAAGGCGGCCTGTACCTGGGCGACCTGGCGATTGACAGCGACGGCGACGCCAGCCTCTTTATGGCGGTGGCGGTGGTGCAGGCCACCGAGGCAGAGGCGGCCCCGGCCATTGGCGTGCTGGCAGCGCGCTATGACCTGACCGATATCCAGGCCAGCATTGCGGCGGTGCAGGCCATCGCCGGGGGCGAAGTGACCCTGGTTGATCGTCGTGGGACGGCCATCGCCAGCACCAACGACCGCTTGCTGGCGCGCGATGCCTGGTCCGAGTTGCTGGCCTCTGCTCAGGTGAACCCGAGGGCCGAAACAGGCGACTGGTTCCTGGGCACCGGGCGCGATGAAGAACCCGCTGTGCTGGCCTATGCGCCGCTTCGCAGTGGTGGCAGCCCGGCGGCGCGCGAGTTGTTGCAATCGCTGGGCTGGGCGGTGGTGCTCAGCAGTTCGCAGGAGGACGCGCTGGCCGAGGTGACGCGCTCCATCCAGACCGCCGCGCTGGTCGGTTTGATGGTGCTGGCGGGCATTGTGGTGGCGGCGGTGGTGCTCTCGCGGGAGCTGGCCCGGCCCATCGAAGCGCTCACCACCACCGCCTCGGCCATGAGCGGCGGCGACCTGAGCCTGACCGCGCAACCCGGCGGCTCGGTGGAGCTGGTGACGCTGGCGGATGCCTTCAACACCCTGACCGGGCGCCTGCGCAACATCATTGACAACCTGGAAGACCAGGTGCAGGTCCGCACCGCAGAACTGCAAGCGCGCATGGAACAGCTGGCCACGCTGAACATCATCACGCAGGAGGTTTCGGCGGTCATTGAGCTGGATAAAACCCTGCAAACCGTGGCGGAGGAGATGGTGGAACTCTTCGACGCGCACGACTGCGGTATTACACTGGTCAACGAGCAGCGTAACGCCCTGACCATCGTGGCCAACCACTTTATGGACCCCACGCGCGAGAGCCTGGTGGGGCGGGTGCTGCCGCTGGCGGGCAATCCTTCGTCAACACGGGTGGTAGAAACAGGCGAATCGGTTGTTGTGAACCAGGCCCAGACCAGCCCAGAGACCGCCTCGGTGCATGGGCTGATGCTGCAGATCCGCACCAGCGGTCTGATGATTGTGCCCCTGCTGGCGCGCGGTGCCGTGATCGGCACGATTGGCATTGGTACTGATAACCCGGAGCGCCAGTTCAGCGAGGCAGAAGTGGAGCTGGCCGAAACGGTGGCCGGTCAGATCGCGGGCGCGGTAGAAGCCTCTCGGCAATATGCCGAAGCCCAGCGGGCCAGGGCGGTTGCGGAAGAAGCCAACGCCTCGAAGTCTGCCTTTTTGGCCAGCGTGAGCCACGAACTGCGCACTCCGCTAACCTCGGTGCTGGGCTTTGCGGAGATCATCGAGGACCGCCTGAGCAAGCGCATCATCCCCAACGTGAATACGGAAGACCGCAAGGTGGAGCGCGCCGTGCAGCAGGTGAGCGACAACATCCGCATCATCCTGACGGAAGGCGAGCGCCTGACCACGCTCATCAACAACGTGCTGGACCTGGCCAAGATCGAAGCCGGGCGCGTGGAATGGAAAATGGAGCTGCTGCACATGTCCGAGATCATCGCGCGGGCTATCAACGCCACCAGCGCGCTGTTCGAGGCCAAAAACCTGCCGCTCATCAAGGACTTCCCCGATTATGTGCCAGAGGTGGTGGGCGACCGCGACCGGCTCATCCAGGTGATGATCAACCTGCTTTCTAACGCGGTCAAGTTCACCAAAGAAGGCAGCGTGACGGTCCGCCTGCGCCACGATGCCCAGCAGGTCACCGTAAGCGTGATCGACACGGGCATCGGGATTGCGCCAGAGGACCAGGTGGTGGTTTTGAGAAGTTCCGGCAGGTGGGCGATACGCTCACGGATAAGCCCCAGGGGACCGGCCTGGGCCTGCCCATCACGCGCGAGATTCTGGAGCACCACGGCGGGCGCATCTGGCTGGAGAGCACGCTGGGCGCCGGGGCCACCTTTAGCTTTACCCTGCCGCTCTTCCAGGTGGATACGCGCCTGGCGGTGCAGCCAGTGACGCTGGAAGGCTTTCTGGCGGTGCTGGCGGGCGCCTCGGGGGCGGCCTCCAATGGGGGGGCGCGGGCGCAACTTTGTGCTGGTG
>JAAUUD010000330.1 GCA_012031655.1 Anaerolineae bacterium
GGTGAGGTCCTGCGTGGAGCGCCCCTCATCAGCGGCGATGCGCCACCAGAAGGCGACGAGCAGCAGCCCGGCGAACGCATTGGGCAGGCGGGCGGCGATTTCACCACGCAGGGGCGGTATGTCGATGAGGCCGCTGGGGGTGATGTGGGCGGCGGTCAGGTGCATCGCCAGGGCGGAGGCGTACAGGCTAAGCGGCGGCTTGTCGAGTGGGCCGGGCAGCCACCAGTCCCCGATAGCGACGGCATCACGGGCGAAGGTGCTGTAGAGGGCTTCATCCGGGTGAAAGCGGTGTTCGCTGAAAGCGGCGTCGAAGCGCAGCCAGGCGGCCATCAGCAGAAGCGTAAAAAGGAAAGCCCCTCGTGTTCGAGCAACGTCGCACATCTGCACTCCTTGTCATGTGCTGCCATGCGCTATACTGGGCGCGTCGAAAGCACTGCTAGCGGAGACTATCACAGCCCATGAAAATCACCAATACACGCGCCGTCGTGATGGATATGGACGGCGTGTTATGGCGTGGGGGGCGATGCCCTGCCCGGTATGCAGGAGATGTTCGCATGGCTGCAAGAAGGCGAAGCCGGGCTGCGCCGCCGGGCGCCGGGTTGGGTCTGGGCCTTGCGCCTGTTTGCCCTGTTGTGCAGCAGCTTCGTTGGCCTGGTGATGGTGGGCAACTTCACCGGAGCAGGCTACATGGAAGCACTCGACCGACTGGTGAATGGTGAGCCTGAAGTGCTGGGCTATGTGGACCCGCAACAGGGCGGCGCCATCAACCCCAGCGCTGACGCGGAGGAGGTCGAAGGCATCCCCATAACCCATGATGAACGCGTCCGCTATGGCAACCAGAACAACCAACTGGCCCGCAACGAGGCGCACCTGTATCGCGTCTCGGCCAGCCGTGGCGACCTGTTGGTGATTGCCGTGGGCTTCACCAACAATGGCCAGAACGACGTCCGCGCCCTGGAAATCTGGGACGAAAACGGTCGCGTTCTGCTGCGGGATGGCGAAGACGAAGTCTCGCAGGAGATCGCCGCGAACCTGCCCGTAGACCTGGGCGTGCGGACCGTCGCCTTTGAAGTGCCGCGCACTGGCAGCTACACTGTGGCGGTGGTAGGGCGCGCCGGCGGGGCCAGCGGCACCTACATCCTGACCATCGACACCCTCGAAAGCGTGCTGGAACAGGGCAACGACCTCGGATACTGATCTTGCGGCGCAGATTTGGTGAGCTTTGTCACTGTTGCGGGGTTGGGTTTTTCCGGTAGCCTAGGCCAGACCGATAGGGAAAAGGATGTAAAGCCATGCAGCAACCCTTGATTATACAGGGCGGAATGGGTGTCGCCATCTCCGATTGGAAACTCGCGCGGACAGTCGCGCAACTCGGGCAGATGGGCGTTGTTTCGGGCACTGGACTCAGCCGGGTGATGACGGCCCGCCTGATGGATGGAGACCCGGATGGTCATGTGCGACGTGCCCTGGCGCATTTTCCCTATCCCAACCTGGCCGATCAGATCCTGGGCAAGTACTTCATCCAGGGCGGCAAAGCCCCGGACGAACCCTACAAAAACCTGCCAGCCTACACCCTCACCCCGCCCCAAGCGCTGGATCAACTGACGGTGATCGCCAACTTTGTCGAAGTCTGGCTGGCCAAAGAAGGCCATGACGGGCTGATCGGCATTAATTTGCTGGAAAAAGTGCAGATGCCCAACATGGCCTCGCTGTATGGCGCCATGCTGGCCGGGGTCGATTACGTGCTGATGGGCGCGGGCATCCCAACGCAAATTCCCGGTATTCTGGAGTGCCTGGCCGGGCACCACGCCGTCAGCTATCGGGTTGACGTGGCCGGCGCCACACAGGATGATGATTACCGCCTCCCCTTTGATCCGCAAGCCATCTTCCCGGAGCTGGCGGAGCAGGTCGGGCCGCTGCGCCGCCCCAGCTTCCTGCCCATCATTTCTTCGGTGGTGCTGGCCAAGGCCCTGCTCAAGCGCAGCGAAGGCGCCGTGGATGGCTTCATCATCGAAGGGCCGCTGGCCGGGGGGCACAACGCACCACCGCGCGCTGGCCAACTGGATGCCGCCGGGGAACCGCTCTACACCGATAAAGACGACGTAGACCTGGGCAAAATCCGCGAGCTGGGCCTGCCCTTCTGGCTGGCGGGCAACTATGGCTCGGCAGAAGGGCTGCAAGCCGCCCTGGAAGCAGGCGCCGCAGGCATTCAGGTCGGAACCGCCTTTGCCTTTTGCGATGACTCTGGCATGGAGCCAGGCTACCGCGCAGCGGCGGTCCAGCAAGCGCTGGCGGGCACCGTTCAGGTCTTTACCAATCCGCTGGCCTCGCCCACGGGCTTTCCCTTCAAAACGGTGCTGCTCGATGGCACCATGACCGACCCCACGGTCTACCAGGCCCGCGAGCGTTTGTGTGATATGCGCTTTTTGCGGCAGGTCTACAAGCGCGAAGACGAGACGCTGGGCTACCGCTGCCCCTCAGAACCCGTGGAAGACTACCTCAAAAAGGGCGGAACGCTGGAAGAAACCTTCGGGCGGACCTGCCTGTGCAATAATCTGGGCGCGGCGGCGGGCTTTGCCCAGGTCCGGCGCGATGGCTACGTAGAGAAGCCGCTCATCACGGCGGGCAACGATCTGATGAACATCGGGCGTTTCATCCCCGCCGGGCAAAGCCACTACAGCGCCGCTGATGTGGTGCGCGCCCTGCTGCGTGCTGTGCAGCGGCAACCCTAAGCCGCGTGCTTAGCGCAGCGCTCAATAGAGAAAAGACTTTGATCTTCCCCCAATCGGGGGATTTTTTTTGTTACGTAAAGACGTAGCATATAGTCAGGGGCAACCACCGCTTGCCAACGGTTCACCTACCGCTATAATGGCGCCATGGAGCACCCGTGGTAGTCCAAAACGCTTGCCCATAAAAAGCTGCGGTGTTTTAGGACGATAGGACCCAAACAGCATGGCAGAAACCACATCAACGAGTGGCTGGGCGCGTGCCTGGACCCTGTTTCGTATCCTGATGGGGATCGTGGGGCTGGGGGTGCTGGTGCAACTGGTCGATGGCCAGGAAGTGCGCCAGGCCATCATTAATGCGGCGCCGGGCTACCTTTTGGTTGCCTGGGCCTTGTTGCTGGCCTCCACCGTGGTTAAGACGGTGCGCTGGCAGGTGCTCCTGAACCAGAACGGTGTGGGTTTTACCTTGCGCCGCCTGCTGGGCACCTATCTCATCGGCACCTTCTACAGCCAGTTTTTGCCCGGTTCTTCGGCAGGCGGCGATGCCATGCGCATGGCCGAAAGCTACGCAGACACCCGCCGCCCGGTGGATTCCGTCGCCTCGGTGCTCATCGAGCGCGCCATCGGCCTGGTTTCGGTGGTGACCACCGCCAGCCTGCTGCTGATGTTCGTCGTGCGCGAGCACATCCCCGAACCCGTGAGCCTGGTGATCCATGCCCTTGCGCTGCTGGGGATTGGCGCGCTGGTGGTGCTGCGTTATGGATGGTTCATCCAGCCCTTGCGGCGGTGGATGGAACGCCTGCGGCTGGGCAAGCTGGCAGACAAGGTAGAGCAACTAAACCGCGCCCTGCAAGGCGACCTGGGCAACTGGCGCGTTCTGGCGGTGATGGTGTTGCTCTCGTTGCTGGCCAACTTCTTCAGCATGACCGCCTACTACCTGGTGCTGCTGGCGGTCACCGAGGCGGTTTCTTACCTGGCTTTTATTTCCCTGGTCGCGCTGATCGTCACGCTGGAGATCATCCCACTAACACCCGGCTCTTTGGGCATCCGCGAGGGGGGCCTATGTGTTCTTCCTGGGGATGCTGAGCGTGGATGAGTCCGCTGCGCTCTCGATCGGCTTGCTGGTGCGTGTGGTGACGCTGGCCCTGGCGGCGCTGGGCGGGTTCATCCTGCTGCGGCGCGGTTTGCAGGGGCCCACAGCGCGCGCCCGCAACCTGGGGCACAAAACCACCTCCGTGGGCGGAGATTAGCGGGCCACATGGGGCGCTGGGCGCTGCTGGCGCTGAGCTTATGGGCGGTTTGGGCCCTGCGTGCCCATCACATCCTGGCGCTACCAGGCTTTGTGGACGAGAGCCTGCACATCCTGCGCGCTCAGGTGGTCTTCCAGTTTAGCGATCCAGTCGCCTCTTTCCTGCCGCGCAAACTGCTCCTCTACTACTACCTGGGCCTGTTTGGCCTGCAAGACCATAATGCGCTATGGCTGGCACGGCAGGCGGTGGCCCTGTTGGCCCCCCTGGGCGCGGCCCTGAGCTTTGCGCTCGCCTGGCGCATGACGCGCCACTTTGGGGCGGCGCTGGCGGTTGTCTGGCTTTATGCGCTTTCGCCCTTCCTGGCGTTTTTTGAACGGATGGCCCTGGCGGACCCGCTGGTTTCTGTGCTGGGGCTGGCGGTCCTGCTGG
>JAAUUD010000020.1 GCA_012031655.1 Anaerolineae bacterium
GGCGTGCGGGCTGGGCGGTGGGTCGGTTGCGGTGGGGAGGGGTGGTTCGTGTGGCGCTGAACAATGTAGGGGGCAGGAGCGATGGCTCAGGGGCGCTTGCCTCAATGATGGCCAGAGGTCGCAGACGCGCCAGGGTTGCCTCACCAATCCCAGGGACTTCCAGCAAGGCTTCCAGGGTCTGGAAGGGGCCATTCTCCGCCCGATAGGCGAGGATGGCAGCCGCCAGGCTGGGGCCAACCCCTGGCAGGGTATCCAATTCTTCTAACGTGGCCGTGTTGAGGTTGATCGGCAGGGCAGCGTTGCCGAGTCCATCGGGAACGCCCAGGGCGGCTTCTCCCTGGCGCGGCACATGCACCTGAGCACCGTCTTGCAGCGGGGCAGCCAGGTTAAGGCGGCTCAGGTCCGCATCGGGGAGTGCGCCACCCGCCGCTTGGAGCGCATCTCGCACCCGTGCGTCAGGGGCCAGGCTCACCACGCTCTCTGGCTGGGCGACTGCGCCAGTAATGTAAACTTCGATGGGAGCCAGCGTGGCTGTTGGGGCCGGGGGCAGGATGGCAATTTCGACCGGTTCTGGTGCATCCGCCAGGTAAACGCCGAGCACCCCCAGCAAAGCCACCAGCGCTCCCAGCAGGATGATCCACTTTGCACGTTCCAACAGCGGAGTCGGTTCCATGTGTTTTTGCTCCCTGCTCAACCTGTGTGCCGGTCGCAATCATAGCGCAAGGTGAGCGTTCTGCACACGCATCCCCCCAGTTTACCGGACGCTTTGCCATTTTCGTGGCTGGCCTTCCCTGCTACAGTAGACCGCGACACGACACTTAGTGCGGAGGAACACCGATGTCAACCGCCCCACTTACGCCCCTCTCACCTTTGCAAAATCCCACCCCCCATGCCATGCCATCGGCTATGGATAGGCTGGACCGCGCCGCCTTACAGGATGTGGTGGACCTTTCGCTGTGGGCCGGACAACTGGTGATGCAGCGCGGCGCTGATAGCACGCGCATCGAACGCACCGTGCACCGCATTGGCACCGGGCTGGGCTGCAACTGGATGGACATCCTGGTTTCGCCTAACGTGATTATCGTGACCACCAGTAGCGGAGATGAGTTCCGCACCAAGGTCCGGCGCGTGGTGCGGATTGGCGTAGACTTTGCAGCCCTGGCAGCCATCAGCAAGCTCACCCACCAGGTTATGGCCGGGCAGATGGACCGCTTTGCCTTGCGGGCTGCCCTGCAAGCTATTGATCACCAGCCCGCGCACTATCCACGCGGGGTGGTGGTGACGATGGTGGGCCTGGCGTGTGCGGCCTTCAGCCAGCTTTTCGGCGGAGATGCGCCGATTTTCTTCGTCACCTGGCTGGCGGCATCTGCCGCCATGTTTGCGCGCCAAGCGTTGCAGCGCCGCCACTTTAACCCCTTTCTGGTGGTGCTGGGGACGGCGTTTGTGGCGGGCTTGCTGGGCAGCCTGGGCACTGTGCAGGACCTCAGCGAGACGCCCCGCGTGGCCCTGATGGCTTCGGTACTGCTGCTGGTGCCGGGGGTGCCGCTCATCAACGCGGCGGAAGACCTGCTGGAAGGGCATGTGGTGATGGGGCTGGTGCGCGGCGTGAACGGCGGCTTAACCTCGCTGGCGATTGCGGTGGGCTTGCTGCTGGCCATGCGCCTGGTGGGGGTGGAAGGGCTATGAGCACCTTGCTGGGGTTGGTGCTGGAGGATGCCTTCTGGTCGGCTGTGGCGGCGGTGGGCTTTGCCGTGCTTTTCAATGTGCCACCGCGTTTGGTGTGGGCCTGTGCCCTCACTGGCGCCGTGGGGCACATGCTGCGCACCGGCATCACTGAAAGCGGCGGGCACATCGTCCTGGGGACGCTGATTGGTGCCACGGTGATGGGCTTCCTGGGCACCTTGCTGGGCAGATGGCTACATGCGCCGCCACCGCTGTTCAACGTGACCGGCGCCATCCCGATGGTGCCGGGGGTTTTTGCATATAGCACCATGATCGGCCTGATCGAGCTGGCGGGCGATGCCGCCTCTGCGGAAGTGCTGGTGGACACAGCGCGCAATGGAATTCAGACTGCGCTAATCCTGGCAGCGCTGGCTGGGGGCATCACCGCGCCGCGCTTGTTGCTCCAGCGCGAAAAACCGGTGGTTTAGCATGCAACGGGGCGGGGATGGCGGCTTGAGGGCGGCCATCCCCAGCGCACAACGTGCGCTTTATTCGTAGCGCAGCACGGTCAGCGGTTTTTCGCCGGATGCGCGCCAGACAGTTAGCACAGCAGCCACCAGCGAGATCAGGATGCACAGGCTCATCAGGGCCAGCGCGGTTTGCCAGGGGATGATGTTCCCTAGTTCGCCGCCGAAGATCTGCACCAGCAAAACGACGAGGCTCACAAAGCTTAGCCCCACGCCAATCAGCCCGCCGATCAACCCCATCAGGCCGTTTTCGAGCAGCAGCATGGCCAGCACACGCTCGCGCTGCACGCCCACGGCTTTCATGATGCCGATTTCGCGGCGCCGCTCCAGCGTGGAGAGCACCACCGAGTTCGCGATCACGATGCCGCCGGTTGCCACCGCCAGCACTGCCACCAAGATGGGGAAGGAGGTAAACTGATCAATCACGCGGTTGAACAGGTCGTTGATCAGGCGTGTTTCGAGCATAAAGGTGCCGCTCACCTGCGAGAGTTCGCGCCGCACGTCGGAGATCCGCGCTTCATCAATGTCCGCCACAATGAAGTTTTCATCCGCCGCACGTTCGCCAAATGCCTGGGTGGGGGCGTAGAGGTCCTCTGTTCCAGCGTCCAACGCACCCGCGCCCTGGCCAGTGATCCCCACCACACGGAAGGTGATCGCGTCTTCTTCATTGCCGCTGATGGCAAAGGTCAGGCGGTCGCCAACCTCGATACCGGTGGCTTCGGTGGTGGCGGAGCCAACCAACACCAGCGAGTAATTGCCATCTGTGTCTGGTTCCAGGTCGCGCGCTGGGTCCAGGTTACGCCCACCCGACTCAAAGCTGAAGTTCGGCAGGTTGGATTCAATTTGGCGTGCATCGATACTGTCAAAAATGGTCGTGAGTTGCTCTGTATCGATGTTGACGCCCTCGGCGGCCTCGGCTTCCGCTTCGCGGACACGCGCTTCAAGGGTGGCGTAATCCAGCGTTTTCGTTCTCGCTGACATCCAGCACTTCAACCAGGCTCACATCAAAGCGGCGCAAGGCTGCGTACGCTTCGACGCCTGGCTGCTCATCCAGCACCGCCGCAGCTCGCTCCATGGTGGCTTCGTCTGCCGCAAAGATGAACACATTGCCCCCGGCTGCCTCTTCGATCAGCGCTTCGAAGGTATTCTGGATTGTCTCCACCACCATCGTGATGACGCTGAGCGTAAACACGCCAATCACCAACGCCAGCAGGGTCGAGGCCACGCGGCCTTTGGTGGCCAGCATCGCCCGCATGGCGATTTTGAAGTCCACAAAGGTATAGCGCTGGATGAGCTGGCCCAGCACCCAGGAGGCCCCCATCAGCCCAATCACCGCCGGGACGATCAGCAGGTACCAGAGGCTATCCAGCAGATACGCCAGGCCCGCCGAGATCAGGAACAAGGCACCATCGCCACCAGGAAGAGCAAGATCCCCCAGCCAGATTTCGCTGAGCCGCCCCCCGCCGACGATGCCGACCACTACCCAGAGCGTAATGTAGACGATGGCCGCCACGATCACGGTGAAGGTGAGCACGATGATGGTGGGGGCCAGCGCGCCAAAAGCCACCCCGGCAGCCGGAGCCAGGATGAGCAGCGCCAGCCATTGCAGCCCCATGGCCACCCAGCTACGCCCGCGCGGTTGCGCCGCATAGAAAGAAAACCGCCAATCACCACGGGTAGCGCGAACAGCAGCCCATAGACCGCCCCCACCAGCCCCGGCAGAAACTCCGGCAGGCCCGCCAGCAGATCGCCAATCAGGCCCTGCGAAACCAGGCTGAGGGCCATAATCAGACAATCACCGCCGCAAAGGAGCGAAGCCGCCCAGCGCGCGGGATCACGGCTTCGCTGGGGCGCAACACGTTGGCTGGGCGAATCTGCCCCGCTGCAAGCGTGGGCAAAAAGCCAAAGATCGCCGTCATGACCACCCCCACAATGAAGCCGCGCACCGCCGCATCAACCGAGATGGTGAAGTCCAGCGATTGCCCCAGGAAGCCTTCTGCGACGCCTTTGGTGGCAAAAGCCAGCCCCCAACCCAGCAGCACACCCAGCAAGCTCCCCAGCACCCCCATGATGATGGCTTCCACCAGGAAGAGCATGGTTACCTGCTGCGGTTCCAGGCCCAACGTTTTGAGCACGGCAACCTCGGTGGTGCGGCGGCTGACGATCACCAGCATGGTGTTCACGATGCCAATGCCGCCAATGAGCAACGAAACCAGCCCCATCACCACCACCAGGTCATCGACCGAGTTCGAAAATTGAGAGTTAGCTTCTTCCAGTTCCGTGGTGGTGCGGGTATCGAGGAAGGAATATTCCTCCACCAGGTTTTCGGCGGCTTCATCAACGAGTTCAGGGTTGTCCAGCCGGACGTAGAGCAAAAGACCCTGGCCTGGCGTCAGGTTGTCGAACAGTTCCACCGCGCCAAAGTCCAGGTAGTAGTAGCCTAACAGGTTGGCAAAGATGTTCTCGAAGCCTGCTTCGGCGTCATCCGGCACGATGCCCGCCAGCGTGAAATCGGTGGTGGAGCCAGAAATCCGCACCGTGTCGCCCACTTCGGCGTTCAGGTCATCGGCCAGGCTGCGGCTCACCACGATGTCGGTTGGCGTTTGGATGACGCTGTTCAGCGGTTCGTCGTCCACGGTCTCTACCGTGCCATAGAGCGGGTATGCTTCGACATCCACAATATAAGCAAAAACCGGCAGCTTGCTGGTGTTGCGCTCTGGAACCGCCAGGCTGAGCGTATCGAAGCCCTCGACACTCTGAGACCCGCGATAGGTGATTTCTGAGCCGGGATAGTTTTCATCAAACCAGGCGGTCAGACGTGCGATACCCTGCTCAGAAAAGACCACCGCGCCCTCGCCGGGCTGCTCCAGAATCCCTGCTTCAATGCCTTCATCAATCACAGCTTCTTCCACAAAAAAGCCGGATTGAGGAAAGACCTGGATATCCCCACGGTTGCTTTCTTGCAGACTGCCAGTGAGCGTGTTGTTGATCATGGTGGAGAGGGTTTGCAGGCTCACAATGGCCCCCACACCCGCCATAATGCAAAACAGCGCGTAGATCGTCCGCTGGCCATTCACGCGCAGGTCGTTTAGCGAATGTCGGATGAAAAAACCGAGTTGTTCTGGCATGGTTACTGCTCCGCTTGCGTGGCGCGCAGGGCTTCGATTTCGTCGTGGCGGGCCTTAATCGCCTGCATTTGCCCGGTCGAGCGCGGGTCTGCATCGGTGGCAATCATGCCATCCACCAGCGAGATCACGCGGTCTGCTTGGGCCGCCACGTTGAGGTCGTGCGTGACCATTACAATGGTTGTGCCAATGCGCTTTTGCACATCGCGCAGGGCCTTCATCACAATCTCGCCCGAAGCCGTATCCAGGTTACCAGTGGGTTCGTCGCAGCATCAGCAGGGGGGGGGTCGTTGGCCAGGGCGCGTGCAATGGCCACGCGCTGCTGCTGACCACCGGAAAGCTGGTTGGGGCGGTGGTGGAGGCGGTCGTTCAGGCCCAGCATTTCCAGCAATTCGCGGGCGCGTTGCTGTGCTGAGAACTTGCGCTTGGGCGCAAACTGGATCGGCAAAGCCACATTTTCTACGGCTGAAAGGGTCGGGATCAGGTTAAAGAGCTGGAAGATAAAGCCAATCTTCTCGTTACGAATACGCGTGAGGGCGCGTTCGTTCAATTGGGTGATGTCTACGCCATCAATGATGACGCGGCCCTCCGTAGGCGTATCCAGCCCCCCCAGGATGCCTAACAGGGTCGATTTGCCGCTACCAGAAGGGCCAATTATGCTCAAAAATTCGCCCTGCTTGACGTTCAAGGAAACGCCGCGCAGGGCATGGACGGTCACCTGACCCATCTTGAGCTCTTTCCGCACGCCATCTGCGATGACGACCGGATGATCTTTCCGATTACCGTTGGCTGTCATGTTTTCTCTCCGCTGTTACTACCTACTTAAGGATACGTAATTGCACGTGCAAAAGGTGCGCAGCCCGGTCTTAGAGGCAGGCATTCGGGCAAGCATGGCTCGCTACTGAGTTTAGCAGCAAATCGGTGCTTTCTAACAGCCGCTCTCTACACAATAACCTACACCCGGTGGCTATGGGGCCAGCGCAGGGGCGGCGCGTGAACGTGGTGTGAGCGCAGGGGGGCATGGTTTGGCGCCCCAACGGAAAAGAAATAAATAGATTGTCAAAGTGTTTATGTTTTGTGTATGATTAACGCATGAGTGCTGCCGAGCCACAGCACCAAGCAAGCAAGGAAGCGCAAGCACCATGAAGCGAGTTCTCCTGACAGGCGGTAGCGGCTTTGTGGGGGCCAATTTAGCACGCCGACTTTTGCAAGAAGGACATCAGGTCCATCTGCTGCTGCGCCCCGGCTATGCAGACTGGCGCCTCACGGAAATTCAGGATGCGTTGCAGATGCATGTTTTGGACCTGCATGATCCTAACGCCGTGACCGCTGTTGTGCGTCAGGTTCAGCCGGAGTGGATTTTTCACCTGGCAGCGCATGGGGCGTATTCCTGGCAGCGCGATCTACACGCCATGATCCAAACCAACTTCCTGGCCACTGTGCATCTGGTGAATGCTTGCCTGGAGACGGGTTTTGAAGCGTTTGTCCATACGGGTTCCTCCTCTGAATATGGCGTCAAGGACCATGCTCCGTCCGAGCGCACCTGGCTAGAACCCAACAGCCACTACGCCGTCACCAAGGCGGCGGCAACCTTGTTCTGCCGCTTCACCGCGCAGCAAGTGCGGGTTCACCTGGTGACCCTGCGGCTTTATTCCGTCTTTGGCCCCTACGAGGCCCCAGGGCGCCTGATGCCAACCCTCATCTGGTATGGGTTGCGTGGGCAACTGCCCCCGCTGGTTGATCCCACAATCGCCCGCGATTATGTTTACGTCGATGATGTCAACGAGGCGTTCTTGCTGGCTGCCTCGCGCCTTGAGCAGGAACTGGGGGCCGTGTATAACGTGGGGACCGGGGTCCAGACCTCTTTGCGCGAGGTGGTAACCGCCGCTCAACAGATGATGGATATTCCAGCCGAGCCGCAGTGGGGCAGCATGCCCAACCGCGCCTGGGATGCGACCACCTGGGTTGCCGATAGTAGCGCTATTCGCACGGCATTGGGTTGGCAGCCGCGCTATACCCTTCCGCAGGGCTTGCAACACATGGTGACCTGGATGATGGAACGGCCCAACCTACAAGCGCTGTATGCCCCACAGCCTACATGAAGGATTGCGTTTATGAACAGCCCTGCTTTGGTGGGGACCGATAGCATAAGTTGAATGTAAGGAGTTAGCCTGCTTTTTGTATGAGGTGGGTTGCGAGCGGCCTCAGGCCGCACAAATGGGAGCCTAACATGTTAGAACAGCACCTTGCCAACTTTCTGGATCACTTGACCCAGGTGCGTAGGTATTCAGCCAACACGGTTGTTGCCTACCAAAACGACCTTTCGCAGTTTTTGCAATATCTGGGTGTTACACCCACGCTGGAAGCCCTGAGCATAGCGCAAGTCAAGGGCTATATCGAAACGCTGCAAGCAGAGGGCTATGCATCATCCACTATTGCGCGTAAAGTCGCTGCGCTAAAAACCTTCCTGAGCTATCTACACAGCGTGGGCCTGCTCGAAAACGCGATGGCCGACCAGATTGAAACGCCACGGGTGCAGCGACGGGTGCAACAAACCCTGAGCCGCGAGGAGGTCGAGCGCCTGCTGGCCGTGCCAGCGGCCTCGGATGATGCGCGCAGCTTGCGTAACCGGGTATTGCTGGAACTGCTCTATACGACCGATCTGCGCGTGAATGAGCTGGTGGACCTTTCGCTGGACGACATTCAAAAAGAGGGCCTGCGGGTGCGGCGCCATAACGGCCAACGGTTGGTTCGGTTGGATGACCCCACCTGCACGTTGCTGCGCCACTATCTGGACCAGGGCTACCCAGACCTGGTTAGCGAAGAGGTGGAAACACGGGCACTGTTCCTCAACCATCGCGGCAGCCCGCTTTCGCGCCAGGGGCTCTGGTTGATCATCAAGACCTGTGCCGAGGCCGCCGGATTGCCAACCACAGTAACCCCCCACATCTTGCGTCGGTCCTTTGACTATCACCAGCAACAGCGCGCAGGCGAGGAGGCCAGCTAGCGAGACCATATAGACAGGTTTACGAAAATTGCGTAACATGACGTGAAATTCTGGAGGTTTTGCGTCTTGCAATTTTCTTATGCTGACTATACAGCCGCTGCAACCGCAGTGCGCCAGAAGCTTCCGCAACCGGCGATCGGTTGGGTTGATTTTGGGGTCGGGATTGGGTCGTCTGGCCGATGAACTGGGCAATGCGGCGGCGGTTTCCTATGCAGAAATTCCCAATTTTCCGCGTACACACGTTGTGGGCCATGCCGGACGTTTGGTAAGCGGCTCTCTGGAAGGGCAAGCGGTGTTGTGCATGCAGGGCCGGGTGCACTTTTATGAGGGGTATTCCATGCAGCAGGTTACCTTTCCGGTGCGTGTGATGCAACTGCTGGGGGTGCAAACGCTGATTGTGACCAATGCCGCAGGGGGTATCAATCCTGCCTTTGCGCCGGGTGACATCATGCTCATCACCGACCAACTGAATTTCCTGGGGATGGGTGGCCATAACCCGCTGATTGGCCCCAATGACGAGCAGCTTGGCTCCCGCTTCCCGGACCTTTCTGGTGCCTATGATCGGGACCTGGCTGCGCTAACCCGGCAGGTCGCGCGGGAAAAAGACATCCCCTTGCAACAGGGCACGTATGCTGGGCTGGCCGGGGCCCAACTACGAAACCCCGGCGGAAATCCGCATGTTGCGCGCCATGGGCGCCGACGCTGTGGGCATGTCTACGGTTTCTGAGGTGACGGTAGCGCGCCATGCCGGGATGCGTGTTCTGGGATTTTCCAGCATCACCAATCAGGCGATTGATAGCATCGAAACGCAGGCTGAAGTCGATCATAGTGATGTCATTGCTGTGGGCCAACAGATTGTGCCGCGGCTTTCGGCGCTGTTGCGCGGTGTGCTGGCCCGGCTATAGCCTGCGGAACGAGGAACCCCTACCATGACGAGCTTCCTGTTGCTGATCCAGAATGTGGCGCCCGCTTTTTATGTGCTGGCGGCCCTGGGGATTGTGCGCGGGTTCTTCTGGTGGGTGGCTGCTCAGCGCGAGCTTAGCTGGGCGCAGTTCCCGCTGGAGCGGGAAAACGCCGTTCAATTGGGCGGGCGCGGGATCACCTGGATGGTGATTTCGGTAGAATTGATCGTGCTGGTGTGGGTGCTCTCGAACATTACCTACAATGAGTTTGATCGGCTGAACCTGGATGACACGGAAGAAGTCGCGCCGCGTGCCTTCCAGACCTCGGTGCCCTTTGAAGGGGCAGCAGAGTTCCAGACGCCGCTGCCTGCCGGGCAGGAAGGGCCGGTGATCCAGCGTACGCAGCCCCCCTCACCCACACCCGCGGGAACGCTGCGCCCCGCCGACCCGCGAACGGGTTGCATCTTTAACCAGGCCAACATTGACATCCCAGACAACGGCCAGGTGATCTTCCAGACCACGCCCGTCATTGGCACGGCAGCTATTGAGGATTTTGGCTTCTACCGCTTTGAAATTCGGGAAATTGGCAGCTCAGCTTTTAGCGTGATTGGCGGTGCAGAGTCAGACTATCCCTTGCCTCTGCCCAATAACGGGCCACTGGGACAGGTCATTCCACAGAACTTTATGCCGGGGGAGTATCGCTTTCGGTTGGTGGTGTTCGATAGCGGCAGCAACCCGCGTGCCTCCTGCGAAATTACCATTTTCATCAGCGAGCCGTTGCCCACGCCAACCCCCATTGGTGGGAATGTGCCTGTGGCGCCTCCACCAGTGCCGCCCAGCCCAACACCCGCCTTCTAGCTGGCCTGGCTGATCAAAAACGCCCTCTTGTGGGATGAAGAAGGCGCTTTCGAGACCCGCCCTGCCGTGTGGTGCCGTGATTTGAACCTGCATATTGCAGGTGGGGCTGTCCACATTGGGGTTCAGCTTTGGCATCCGCAATGCCTACTGCATCCTCCCTTTGATTTAGACGCCCAATTTTGTAGGTGTTGGCTCAATCTCCGGTGCGACCATCACGCGCAAAGCAGGTAACCAGCATTATGGCATTCGTGCCAGGGTTTGGCAAGGGGTTTTTGGGCCAGGGCGATCTGGGTCAGACGTTCATGGGTTGCTTTCCCCCGGTTCGCTGTTAGATGACTCAGCAGGGGCGGTCCGGGGTTGTTGGTCCTCCCGCCACAGCAGGATGATCAGGATGCCCACGCCAATCACAATCGCGCTATCCGCCAGGTTAAAAACCGGGTAGTTGAAGTAGGGCTCGTAGAAGACATGCAGAAAGTCCACCACATAGCCGCGCGTGATGCGGTCCAGGGCATTGCCCAGTGCCCCGCCCATCTGCAAGCCCAGTGCAGCGCGGATGAGCCAGGCACGTCCTTCGATTTTGCGGTAAAAGTACAGGATGAAGAGACTGGCCACCACCGCAATCACCAGAAAAACATTGCTGGCAAAGGGCAAGATGCCGAAGGCCGCGCCGGTGTTGCGCGTGTAAGTAATATTAAAGACATCCGCCAGCGCCGGGATGGGAACCCGGCGCTCGTAGAGCGCCAGGTTCGCCACCACAACAGCCTTGCTGATCTGATCCAGAAGCAGGGTCAGGAAGGCGATCCCGAACAGGAAGGCCCACTGGCCCGGTGTCGTGCGGGGTTGCATTGCTTGCTTAGCCCAACTTCTCGATAAACAGGCGCAGGGTTTCTTCCTCAAACTCGAAGGTCTCCGGCGCGTTGCCGTTGCCCGGCAAGCTGGGGATGATCTCTTCAGAGAGGGTTTCGCCTGCGATGTAGCTCTGATACTGGGCGATGGCTTCGGCCAGTTTGGTGCTCGCTGCGTAGTGCACGCGGATGCGGTCGCTCAGGTCCAGGTCGGCGTCCTTCCGTAAGGTCTGGATGCGCCGCACAACCTCCCTTGCCAACCCCTCTTGCAGCAGTGCATCATCCAACTGGGTGTTGAGCGCGGCCACGTAACCGCCTTCTTCCATCACGGCGTAGCCTTCTGCGCCAGATTGCATCACGATGACCTGTTGCGGCGACAGGCTGAAGGTCTTCTCACCCATCTCCAGGGTCATGTTTTCGCCAGCTAGCAGCGCCCTGGCCCAGTTGGTCACCTGCTCTGGCGTGCCGCTGACGATGGCCTGGCGCACGGCGGGGAAGTCGCCGCGCAGGTCGCGCCCCAGCGTATCCACGGGTTTGAGTGCGTAGCTCACCATGCCTTCGTCCGCCTCCAGCACACGCACGCGCTTCACGTTAAGCTCGTCCGCGATGAGTTCCTGCAAGCGCATCACCAGTTCGGCGTCGTGCGTGGAGGGTACGCCAAAAGCCGCCTCGCTTAGTGGCTGGCGCACGCGGATTTTGGCTGCATTGCGCGCCCCATGGCCCAGGCTCACCAATCGCTTGGCCAGGCGCATTTCCTCGACCAGCGCCGCGTCAATGTGGGTTCGGTCGGCCTGCGGCCAGCGGGCCAGGTGAACGCTATCCGGTGCGCTGGGGTCCACTTCAGCAACCAGATTCACATAGAGCCGCTCGGCCAGGAAAGGCATGCTGGGCGCCAGCAACTTGGCCACAGAGACCAGGCACTCATACAGGGTCTGGTAGGCGGCCAGCTTGTCCTGCGTGTCTTCCGAGCGCCAGAAGCGCCGCCGCGAGCGCCGGAGATACCAGTTGCTCAGGTCGTCTACAAACTCCTCGACCGGGCGTGTAGCATTCGGCACGTCATAGGCCTCTAGCGCCTGGGTGACGCGCTCGACCAGCAGGTTCAGCTCGCCTAAAATCCAACGGTCCAGAGCATCGCGCTCGGCCAGGGGAACCGGTGCGCTGGCTGGGTCGAACTTGTCCAGCGCCGCGTAGGTGGTAAAGAAGCTGAACACGTTCCACAGCGTCAGGTAGAAGCCGCGCACCACATCGCCCACTTTTTCCAGCGAGAGCACACGAGACTCGCCCGGCGGAGCAGAGACGTACATATACCAGCGAAAGGCATCTGCACCATACTGATTGAGCACATCCCAGGGCGCTACGAAAGTTTCCGGGCGGCTCTTGGACATTTTCTTGCCATCCGCACCCAGGATGTGCCCCAGGCTAATCACATTTTTATAGGCTACGCTGTCGCTTAGCATGGTGGAGATGGCGTGCAGGCTATAGAACCAACCGCGCGTCTGGTCCACGGCTTCGCAGATGTAATCCGCCGGGTACTGATCCTCAAAAAGTTCCTGCTTCTGGAAGGGATAGCCCCACTGCGCAAAGGGCATCGCGCCGCTATCGAACCAAACGTCGATGACTTCGGGCACGCGGCGCATGGTGCCGCGCTTGCCATCCACTTCCACTTCCCAGGTGATGTCATCCACATAGGGGCGGTGAAGCTCCAGGTCGGGCAGAGGGCGCCCTACATAACTTTCCAGTTCCGCCACGCTGCCCACGCAAACAGCGTGGTTGATTTCCGGGTTATCACACACCCAGACCGGCAGGGGCGTCCCCCAGAAGCGTTCGCGGCCCAGTGCCCAGTCTTTCACGTCCTCCAGCCAGCTCCCAAAGCGGCCCTGCTTGGTGTGCTCTGGCACCCAATTGATGGTATTGTTCAGCGCCACCAGTTGATCGCGGTAGGCGGTGGTGCGGATGTACCAGGTATGGCGAGCGTAGTACATCAGCGGGTTTTTGCTGCGCCAGCAGTGCGGGTAGTTGTGGCGGTAGTTCTTTTGCATAAAGAGCAAACCGCGCTCGCGCAGGTCCTTCAGGATGACCTTATCCGCCTCTTTGAAGGTTTTGCCCGCCACCAGCTCGACTTCTGGGATGAACTTGCCAGCGGCATCGACCGTCACCAGCACAGGCAGGCCATAGCGCGTTCCGATTTCCAGGTCGTCTGCGCCAAAGGCCGGGGCGATGTGCACGATGCCGGTCCCATCCTGGGTCGAAACAAAGTCGCCCTCGGTGACGTAGGCATAGTCGCCCTCAACGGGCAAGGGGCGGTAGAGTGGCTCGTAGTGCATGCCAACCAGGGCGGCGCCCTTCATGCTTTCCACCACCTGATAGCCGCCGCCTTCTTTGACCTGGGGGAGCACCACGCTCTCAAAGAGCGCCTGCGCCAGGCAGAGCCGCTCCTGGGGGGCTTCGGCGCTCAGGCGGCCTTCCACCAGCACATAGTCAATCGCCTTGCCCACGGCCAGCGCCACGTTGCCCGGCAGGGTCCAGGGGGTGGTGGTCCAGGCCAGGAAGTAGGTGTTTTCGGCATCGCGCAGCTTAAAGCGCACAAAGGCGCTGGGGTCGTCGACTTCTTCATAGCCCAGCGAAACTTCGTGACTGCTGAGTGGCGTCCCGCAGACGTGGCAGTAGGGCACCACTTTATAGCCCTGATAAATCAGGCCCTTATCCCATAGCTGCTTGAGAATCCACCACACACTCTGGATGTATGCGTTGTGATAGGTGACGTAGGCACCTTCCAACGAAACCCAATAGCCGGTCCGCTCGGTGAATTCTTCCCATTCCTGAATGTACTTGAAGACGCTTTCTTTGCACTTCTGGTTGAAGGCCGCGATGCCAACTTTTTCTTCAATCTCGTGCTTGAACTCGATGCCGAGTTCCTTCTGCACCTCGATTTCCACCGGCAGGCCGTGTGTGTCCCAGCCGCCTTTCCGCAGCACGTAGTGGCCCTGCATGGTTTTGTAACGCGGGAAGAGGTCCTTAAAGGCCCGCGCGATGAGGTGGTGGCTGCCGGGGCGCCCGTTGGCGGTGGGAGGGCCTTCGTAAAAGACATAGCGAGGTCCCTCTTTGCGCTCGTCCATCGAACGGCGAAAGACTTCCCGCTCCCGCCAGTAGGCCAGGATTTCTTGCTCCAGCGCGGGTACATTGACTTGAGGCTTAACTGCTTTGAACATCCTACTGTCGTTCCTTAAACAGATACAAACGGAAAATCGTCGGGTATTGCCCAATATTGCTGGTGATTTCCACGCGCCAGGAGTAACTGGCCAGGACTTCTTCGTGCGTGCCCTGGCAGGTCCCGATGGTCTCGCCAACCCCTGACACGCTGGGTTCTTCCTCCAGGCAGGCCCCTGGCGAAAGGGAACAGGTGCTGCCTGCCTCCACATAGAAGCGCGCCAGGTCGCAAGGGGCTAGCGTGGTGGCATAGAGCCATTCTTCGTCCGCCAGGCGGGAATCCTCCACGTGCTGGAGTTCCAGCACACCTTCTGGCAGCGGGGGCTCGGCCTCACCGGGGAAGACCAGGTTCACCAACGGTTGCAAAATGCTGGCGATGATCACCCCTCCCAAGATCAGCGCAACGATCATCCCAGCCAGGGCTACCCAGAGCGGGATGCGGTTGCCGGTGCGGGTGTGCTCCGCAGCAGGGGAGGTCGCCGGGGGTTGTGGGTGTTCGCTCATTAGCCAAACACCCGGAAGGTACCCCAACGGCGTTGGACATCAATGTCCACTTCGCCCGTGAGTTCGCCACCGCCGGTGATGCGCTGGTTAGGATCGTTGTTCAAAAAGGTGACGGGCACCCGGCGCGGCTGGATGATGACTTCCGCTGATTGCCGAAAGCCCAGCGGATGGGTGCGGTCCAGCAGGCATCGGCTGCGGATGTAGGCATTGGGCACGCGGGTGGCGTTTTCATAGACATCGCCAAATTGCGAAACACAGGTGAAGCCCTGGTCACGGTAGTGCGTCTCCAGTTCCTGAATGTAGGTGGACATTTGGCCGGGGTCTGCCACGCGGCCCAGGTAGAACTGGCGCTCCCAGCCATCGCGCAGCGTTTCTTCCACAATGAGCTCCGCCCCCGGGAAGACCTCGACCTCTACCGGGCGGTCGCGGTCAAAGGTCAGAAAGACGTAGTATAGCCCTAGACCCACCAGGCAATTGCCCAGGCGGCCACCACCACCAACACCAACTTGACATTCCAACTGAGCTTAGTCCACCATTGCATGATCTACCTCAGCTCCTCTCAAGAGGGCTCTCATCTGGATAATTTCTTCCTTCAATCGTACTCCATATGGCGTTTCTGCAAAGCGTGCGGCCTCGCTTTCCCAGTAGACCAGGCCGCTGGCGTTGCGTTGCATCGTGGGACGGGCGCGTTGGTCGTTGGGGTCAAACTGGTGCAACACATAATTGACCCAGAGGGCGCGGTGGGGTTCCAGTTGCAGCAGGCGGCTGCTGCGCTGTGCGGTGCGGAGGGCACGGTCAGTGTCGCCCATAAAGGTGTAGGCCTGGGCGAGTTCGGCGCTGATGGGTTTATGCCCGCCGTTGTTCAGCGCGGCGCGGATGTGCTCGGCAGCTTCGGCATAGTTGCCCTGCACCAGCAAGGTCCGCCCCAGGCCATAGCGTGGGTAGGGGTCGTTGGGCTGGTTTTGCAGGATGTCGTGCAAGATGGCGGCGCTTTCCTCCAGGCGGCCTAGCTGCCGATAGGTGTTGCCCAGGAGGGTGCGCGCCTGAGTTTGCTGCGCTGTCAATTGCTCCAGCATGCTCAGCGCGGCGGCATAGTCCCCGGCCATAAAGGCAGCCTGCGCCTGGCCCAGCGGACCGCGTTGGTGCCGCCAGCGGGCAAAGAGCAACGTAAATTGCAGCACCCCGCCCAGGCCCAACACGCCGACCACCAGCGGCAGCGTCCCTTCGACGCCCGCCAGCACCAGCACACCAACAACCACCCACTCCAGCAGGGCGATTCCAACTGCCCAGCGGAGACGTTTATCTTTTGGCACGGAGGGCACGCTCCAGTTTTTCGCCGTTTAGCAGCGCTTCGGCCAGGGAAATATCGGGTTCCAGCAGATGACGCATCGCGGCGGCTTCATCGCTGGTCAGGATGGTTTTCCACTCGCGCAGCCCGGATTTTTCCTGGGCTAAGCTCTGGACAAGCGTGTTGGCGGCGGTTTTTTCGCCCAGGCGGTGCAGCACCTTGACCAGCCACACCCGCGCCAGCAGGCGATGGCGGCTGGCGGGGAGGCCCATTTCCAGCGCGCGTTCCAGCACGGGGCGGGCGGCGGCAGCATCCCCCTGGCGTTCTAAGATCATGCCCAGGTTGTAATGCGCTACCCAATCGTTGGGGAGTTGCTCCACGGCGGCGCTGCCCCAACGGCGCGCTTCGGCCAGGTCCCCGGCTTGCAGGCTAATCTCCGCTAGCCCGTTTTGCCCCATGCCAGAATCTGGCGCCAGGCGCAACACCGCTTGATAGTCGTTGCGGGCGCGCGGCAGGTCATCATTGATGCGATACAACCGGGCGCGGAAGTCATAGTGCTGGGCAGCCTCGGGTTCTTTGCGGATGAGCTCCGTCATGGCGGCGATGGCTGCGGCATAGTCTCCGCCGCGCATGGCCTTGATGGCAGTCTTGTACTCGCGGCGTTCCGGGTTGCGCATCACAAATCCGGCCACCAGCACCCAGCCAAAGGCCGCGCCCAGGAAGAGCTGAAAATAGCCGGGCCAGGCCACGCCAACCAGGACCACCGCCAGGGCAGGGCCAAAGCGGATCGCTAGCCGTTGGCGGGCCGGGGCAGTCATGCGGCTGGCGAGCACTGCCAGCGTACCCGCCAGAAACGCCACTGCCAGCCCCGTCTGCGCCGCCAGCGACCAGCCCTCGCCTGGGAAGGCCGTTTGCAGGGCCAGGCTCGCCAACCCTGTGAGCACCAACAGCCCCAGGATGGCTCGCAGGCGCGCCAGGCCCAGCCAGGCCCGCACATCGCGCCAGAGCGTCATGGGCGCAACCTCAGCGCCAGGTGATCACGGTAGTCCTGGGCACCCACCGAGCGCCAGAACGCCTGCTCGATGGGTTGCAGGGTGGGGACACGCACTTCAACCCAGGTCAGTTTGCGCTCCGCAAACCAGGTTTTCATCTCCTGAAGCAAGGCGCTACCCACACCCCCCTGTTTGCAGTGACCGTCCACGCTCATTTCGCTGACCAGGCCAAACTGGGTGGGTTCCACCTGGGGGAGGTTTTCCCGCACCCAGCCGACCATATAGCCGATGAGTTGCGCGTCACGCTCTGCCACCAGCACGGCGGCATCTTCGCGGGTGATCCAGTGCTGGACGGCAGCTCGCCAGGCTTCTTCCTGGCGTGGCTCGTGGAGCGCCTGGTTTTTCAGGTAGACATCACGCCGTTCCAACCACAGGCGGGCGAGTTCGTCCATGTCGGTTGGCTGGGCGCGGCGAATTTCAAAGCGAGTCATTCCCTGCTCCTGATCCTTAGTTTTTGGTCCCTGAAAACAAAAAAGCCCGTCGTCCCTCTTGCAATCGTAGGGACGCGAGCGACGATTGGCTCACGCGGTACCACCCTAGTTCCCTGCAACGGATGCAGGCACTCGTGTTGCGCGCTATCGGGCGCTCCCGGTGGGGTCTAATGCCGGGCGAACCGGGTTCTTCCCACTGCTCCAGAGGGATTTTCTGCCGCGCCTGACCTGCTGGGCTTGCACCATGCCCCAGCTCGCTGAAGGCGCCACGCGGCATACTGGCTCTGTCAATGCACCACACTATTGTGCGCAGGATACCATAGGCTATCGAACGGGGTCAAGATGGATCGTGGCTTGACAGCCCAGCAGGAGCAGCTAGGATTCTGCGCCATATGAAGCCACCTGAGAAAAATTCCCGCGCTCGTCTGGCCATGGTCATCCCCAACGGGATGGCCGTGCGAACGATCTTCGAAACCCCGGTGCTGGCTCAGCTAGCTGCGCTTGATGGTTGGCAGGTTGACCTGCTGACGCCGCGCGCTGAAGATGCTGCCCGCATCGCCAGCCTACAGGCGCCGCACCTGCGCTGGCGAGCGTTCCAAGCACCGGCCATGCCCACCCGCAACGCGCCAGCCCCAGGGCGCCGCCTGCTTTCGGGGTGGCATCGTGCCCTGGAGGCGACCATTTTTCGGGAGCGTGCCCAGTTCCCCAATCTCTACTATCGCTTTAATAGCCTGAGTGGATTTACGGCGCATCGCCATAAGATGCAGATGTCCGCCGAACGCCGCGCTCAGGAAGCCGAAGCCGGGCACTATGTTCACGCACATTATGGCCACCCCCGGCCCCTGAGTTGGCGATTGTTGCGCGCGGTCTATGCCTTTTACTACGCAGGCTGGCAGGGTGGGGATAGCCGGGTTGAAGCTTATTTTGACCAGGAGCGGCCCGGCCTGGTGCTCTTTGTGCACGTTCAGAACCATGCAATTCGCCCGTATAGCGTGGCAGCGCGCCGCCGGGGGGTGCCCATGTTGGGCTTCATCACCAGCTGGACCAACCCACCACCCGCGGCCCGCTGGCCCCTGGTTTGCGCGGGCTGAGCGTTCCCACGCAGCGCATGCGAGAGGAGCTTAGCGGCTTTCATGGTATGCCAGCGGCGCAGATTGAGGTGCTGGGGTGGCCACAGATGGATGTTTACCAGCAAGCAGGCACCTGCATCGCGCGCGATGCCTTTTTGCAGGACCGGCTGGGCCTTTCGCCAGAGCGGCGGTTGGTGGTGCTGGGCGCCTATACCCAACGCCTGGCCCCCTACGAAGCCGAGGTCGCGCAACACATCGCAGCCCAGGCCCGCGCTGGCGCTTATGGTTTGCCCGTTACACTGCTGGTGCGCCCCCACCCGCGCGACTTTCAATGGGCGGCGCGCTTTGGCGCGCTCCACGCGCCGCCGGAGGTGATCGTAGAGCCGCCTGATTGGGGTGATCTGGCGCACCTGGCCAACCTGATGGCGCATGCGGATGTGGTGTTGAACTCCGCCAGCACGATTATGCTGGATGCCGTTGCATTTGATACGCCAGTGATCAACCTGGCCTGGGGCGCGGCGCAAGTTCCAAACCCGTGGGAGGCCCCCGCGCGTATGTATGAGTGGGATCACCTGCGGGCTGTGGTGGAAACGGGCGGCACACGCCTGGTGCAGAGCACCGAGGCGCTCGACCAGGCCCTGCTGGCTTACCTGCACGACCCATCTATCGATGCCCCAGGACGGGCCCGCATCCGCGCCGAACAACTCGAGCCCTTCGATGGCCGCGCCTCTGAGCGCCTCGTGAACTGGTTGCAGCGCACTATCCAAAATCCGGCGCAGGCGGGCGCGCCCTTTTTTTACCCCTGGAGCCAACCATGAGCGAATTTGAAAAATATGCCACCGATGGTGCCTATCATTGGGTGCAGGCGGACCCCAGCCCCGGCAATACACGCTACAACGCCCCCCTGGCAGCCCGCTATCAGGCGCTGGTAGGCGCGCTGAAGGCGCCGCGCGGCCTGTTTCTGGATGTGGGTTGCGGCGATGGCTACCTGATCTACGCGCTACGCCAGGCGGGGGTAGGGCGCGTCATGGGTCTGGACGATAACCGATTGGGTGTTCACCTGGCGGCAGAGCAACTGCGAGCACGTTACGAAGCTCAGAACCTGGTCCTGCGAGGCTCGACCTATGCCCTGCCTTATGCCAACGCTACCTTCGACGGAATCACGCTGGCGGATGTCATCGAGCACTTGCAGGACCCCGCACATGCTGTTATGGAAATGGCGCGGGTGCTCAAACCGGGGGGCGTGCTGGCCCTCAGCACGCCGAACTGGCACCCGCAGCGCCCGCTGAGCCGCTTCCATGTGCAGGAGTTCAAGCCGCAGGAATTGCGTGATTTACTGGCCCCTCACTTTGCGCGGGTTGATATCTGGGGGTGCTGGCACGCGCGCTGGCTAGCGGCCTGGAAGGCGGGCGGTTGGCAACGGCAGGGGATCAACACCCTGGCACGGTACGGTTGGAACCCGCTGGGCAGGGTCACCGCGCGGGTGACGCTTCAGCATGAGCAGTTGATCGTGCTGGCCTGGCGCTAGCGCAACTGAAAACGCGCCAGCGGGGCGTAATCTCCTGGGAGCAGGCGTTCGCCCTGGCGCACGTTCAGGTGAACCAGGTCGCGCCAATCATAAAGCACCACCCGCACCTCATATTCCCCAGGCGGCAACTGCGCTGGCAGGCGCAAGCCGTGATTATCCAGCAGGGGCACATCGCGCACCCAGGTCACTGGGTTACCAAAGCCGCCTTGCAGCGGGCCATCCCGCGAGAGCACCTGCTGCCCATCCGCATTGAACACATATACCCCCACGTTGTAGTCTGTGGGGATGCTGGCTTGTAGCGGAATCCCCCAGTTGAGCGCCACCGGCAGGACAGCGCCGCGCTCGACTTCGTTGGGCATCTGGTAAGCCCGGAGTTCAAGCCCGGGGCCAAAGTTGTAGGGGGGCGAGAGTTCTTGCGTCCAGCCCCCGACCAATTCCCAGCGGGAAGCCCGCGTTTCTTGCGCGATCACGTATTCCATCACCGGGGCGCGCTGTGGGGAAAAATGCAGCAAGCGCAAGGTAGGGTGAATTTCCAGGCTTTCGAGCGGGTAGAAGTGGCGCACCAGGTAGTGCTCCACGGGGCGGTAGGTCCACCATTGAAAGGGGCTGAGTGTTTCCACCTGCCACAAGCCAGCAAAACGCAACGCCAGACGATCAATATTGTCGCGGGTTTCAAAGTTCAGGCGATCATCAGGGACATCCGTTGGCACGATGGGCACTTGCTCCGGGCTGTAGCGTTCACCGATGGCATGCGGGAGCGTTACCCATCGATTTGCGCTTTTGTAGTAGTTGAAAAAGAAGTGGTTCAACTCTGGTGTAGAGAGCAAGACCAGTTCGTTTTGCCCCTCGCGCATCTTGAGCTCGGCCAGCAGTTGGTGCAGATCATCGCGCTGGCCCAGCAAACGTGGGTCGCGCTGGAGCGTGAGTAGGGTGGCCAGCATCAAAATGGGTGTGGCGCCCAGCAGGGGCAGCACCAAGCCAGAAGCAGCGCGTCCGGCGCGGTCCTGCCACCAGAGCAAGGCTGCACTGGCCAGGGTCAAACCGGCGCCTGCCAGGTAGCCCCAGGCGCCCGGCTCAGCAACGCCCCAGGCGATTTCTTGATCATCCAGCCGCAGGTGTTGGAGATGAATGAGCCACTGGGTATGTTGCGGTTGCCAGACGGCTTCATCGTAGAAGGCTTCGAGCGCTCGTTCAGGGAAGCGCTGGCTAACCTCCCCATAAAAAGTATCTAGGGGCACCAAAAGGCCCCCCAGTTGGAGCATGACGCCCCCACCCAGCAACATCCCGGCAGCAAAGCGCGCAGCGTGGTTGCTGCGGAGCACCTGTTCCCAGGCAGGCAGCAGTAATAGCCCTACGATGGGCAGCACGGGCAGCATGTAACGCGATGCCCAACCGCGCCCGCCGTGCCACTCTCGCCCGCTCAGGCCATAGGCAGCGGCCAGCAGCCCATAGGCCAGCAGGGGCAGCAAAGCTGCGCGATAAGCCCGATTCTGGAGCAATAACGCGGCGCCGTACAATCCCAGCAGCAAGCTGGGGCTGGTGGTCCACAGGCTACGCCCCGGGCTGATCAGGTAAGCCGCCAGCACATTCAGAAAGTAGTTTCCATCACTGCCCTGGATGCGGTTCAGGTAAATGTGCAGGCTAAAGCGCTGGTCGAAGCTGTTCAGGTCCGCCAACAGGTTGAGCAAGAACAGGACGCTCAGGCTCAGGATGGCAACCCCGGCCAGGCCCCAGCGCAGGTTGCGAACCTGGCTGAGGTTGGCTGGTAAGAGCGCCAGCAAGAGCGCCGGAAGCACCGCCAGAGAAGCTGTTTTGGTGCTGAGGGCGGCGATGTAGGCCACCACCAGCCCCAGGACCAGGGGCCAGCGCCAGGCACGCCCCAGGTGCAAAGCCAGCAGCATCGCCACGAGCAACCAGAGCGCAGTCAGCGGTTCGCGGAAGAAGGTCTGGCTATAGGGCCAGAGCGTGCTGGCCAGGCCCAGGCTCAGTGTAGCGACCAGACTGGTTGGGCGAGAATAGCCCAGCGAGACCGCCCCCAGGTAAAAAACCGTGCCAATCAGCGCGGTGATGAAGATGTTAAAGGTCCAGACCAGGTGCAGAATGCCCACTGGCTCCCAACGCAGGGCCAGCGCATAGAGTGGGCTGGCCAGGATCATCTGCAAAGGCTCGTGCAGCGCGCTGTGCAGGCCCTTGTAGTAGTTAAAGGTGCTCAGGTTCTCGAAGTTCCCGGCTTTAGTGAAGGACTCCGTGCCCGATAGCAAGGCCAGTTCATCAATGGATTGCGGTGCGCCACGATAGGTTAGCCAGTACATCCCGCACAGGAGCACAAAGAGCAACGCAGCGGTCTTCAGGTGGCTGTGCAAGGGGCGGGCAGAAAGCAAGTCATCAGGCATGGGCGGAGCATCCTCGGGTTGGTTGCCGGAGATTGTAGGGATGGGGCCAGGTCCGGTCAATGGGAGTGCGTTGGGCGCAGGGAAGTCACAGACACCGCAAAAAGGTCCATCCACTGCGCTTCAGCGGCTTCGACCAGGCCCCAGCCAAAGCGCCCCTGCGGCGTTGCAATCGCAAATTGGTTATCAATCCAGATCACCAGGCCCAGCCGCGCGGCTGGGCTGTAAGGGCTGGTGTGCACAACATGGTCATCCACCGAAAAAACAACGCGTTCTGGCAGCCAATCAAGTTGATAGCGGTGGCGCTGGCGAATATCGATACGCACAGCGGCTTCGCTGGCACCGATTGCATATTGGGCAATGGGCCAGAGGCGTTGGTAGAGCCAGGGCTGGCGCATCAACAAAAAGCCGAGCGGTGCCGTGGGCAACAAAGCCCAGAAGAGCGGGCGGGTTGCATCCATTGTGGCGGGTGTATGGTGGGGTGTCGGCATAACGCCAAAAACACGCTGACCAAAAATTATCTCTATTTTGCCGAAAAATGGGGTGC
>JAAUUD010000331.1 GCA_012031655.1 Anaerolineae bacterium
GGGTTCGATAGTGGTGCAACACTCAAAGCGTGCCCGGAACGGCGCAGGAGGTTCCCCATCGCCTGGATGTATTCCACTGGTTCGCGCCGCAAGCGATCTTCCCGCAGGGGGAAGGGCCGACCAAAGCGCCGCCCCCGCAGGCCCAGGAACACCAGCGTCAGGCCAGCGGCCAACAAGATGCCCTGCCCGGCAGAAGCCCGCAAAAACCAGCCCGTGAGCGATTGCGGCGGTTCATCAGCGCGCAGGGCTTCATCAAAGCCCAGGACCGTGCCGCGTGGCTGGTCCGCGAGCATGTTCAGGATGAGTTCCGCGCTGCCAGCGTCTTGCAGACCCAGGTTCGTGAAGGGGCGCACCGTGCCCACAATCCACACTTGCCCCAGCCCCTCGGCCATCTGAACCAGCACCGGCGCGCCATCGACCTCCACATGGATCCGTGCATCCAGCCGTTGCGTGATAATGGGGGAAAACGCATCCACCGTGACGCCGGCCAGCGGCGGGCGCTGCAAAGCGGGCGCGGTCTGCGGTTGTAGCTGCTGCTCCGGGCGCAAAAAGTCCAGCTCCACTTCGAACGCCTCCAACACGCTGTTTACGGTGGCGCGCGGCCCGGTGATGATCAACAAATGCCCCTCCCGCACCCATTCCTGCAGGCGGAGCGCCTCGGCACGGGTATAGGCGTGGCGCGGCGCCAGGATAAAAAGCGTGTTCAGGTCTTCTGGCAACACGGACCGCCCAACGAGTTCGCGGACTTCATAGCCGCTGCTCTCCAGCCACAACCGCAAGGCGCGGGCGCCATCTGGATCGACGCTATCCACACTCACCAGTGTTCCCCGTTCGCGCGGGGAGGTGGCAGCGGTCACAATAGAGAAAATGACCACCGCCACCAAGCCCAGCACCAGCAACCGACGGTCCGAAAACCAGCGCCTCATGCCTGCACACGCTCCAGTTGCGCCAGGCGCGCCCGAAATTCCTGGTAAAGCAGTTCATCTGCTGGGGCAAAGCCATACCACACATGGTCAAAAATATTGACGATGGGACGCAACGCAGCCAATAATTGCGGCTGCTGCCCCAGGCGGCTCAGGTGCTCTGCATTGGTGAGCGTCGGGTCAAAGTGCATCACCCCGCGTTCGTCCAGCAGCAGCAAACTCGCCAGATACAAGTAGCGAATCGCAGCCCGGTAATCCTGGGTAAGCCGTGCGCGTTCTGCCAGGTCGCCCGCCTCCGCTGCCGAAGCGGGCAGCTCTTCGTCCTCTCCAACGGCCTGGGCCCGGGCGGGTTCCAATTGCAGGTTGCGCGCCAGCATCACCAGAAACAGCACCACCGCCACCACCAGCACTAGCAACACCACCCACTGAAACACCGTTGCAAAGATGCTGGCCGCGTTGGGGTCGGCCTCGAAGCTAGGCAGCTCCGCCCCGCCATATTGAAAATCTTCTAAAATGCGCTCCAGGTCCGCCAGTTCTTGGGGGCTGAGGTTGATGCCTGCTTCGGCACGGGCGATTATATACGCTTCGGCCCAACGCAGGCGCTCGCGGAGCCGTTCTTCATCCGTCCCCGCAGGCAAACGCAGCCATCCCACATCAATGGGCAGCACGCTTCCATCGCCCAGTTGCACCGCGTCCACACCGGCCCATAGTTGTGTCAGGCGCTGCAGAAGGGCATCGCGTTGGCCTGCATCTGCGATGGCATCTTGCAGCAAAGTCACGGATTGCTCCAGGCGGCTCCAATAGGTGGCTTCTGGCAAAGGGGGCGCCTGCGCCAGCGCCGGGCTACCCCAGCCAAAGGCCCACACCAGCAATGCCACCGCCCACCCCAACCGCCAGTTCATAACGCCAGGATTCCGATGAGCAGGAAGATGAAGGCAAAATAGGCGATGAGCAACCCAATGAACCCCAACGTCAGGCACAGGATGTTGAGCATATCTTTGCTGGTTGCAAAACTCAGCGGCAACTTGGGCGAGGGCAAGGCCGCAGGCCGCGCCATTGCTTCTGGCAGCAGTTGCAGGCTCAGGTCCAGCCCCTCGACGCGCATCCGGGTGTCGTAATACATCAAGGTCAGCCCAATGGGCAGCACCGGCGCAATGAGCACCGAAACCAACGTGTTTAGCGCCGTGCTGACCGGGTTGGTTTGCGTCAGGTCTTCCAGGCCAGCCCCGGCGGCCCCGCTAAGCAACGCACCCACGACGGTCAGCGCAAAGTTGGCCACTGTCGTGATGAGCGCCACCCCCACCGCAAAACCGAAGGTCTGCCAGAAGCGCGCCTTACCCAGCGCCATCGCCCGCGACATTCCCTGGCCAAAGCTCACGCGCTCCAGCACCATCACCGGCACCAGGAAGAAATACGCCACCAGGCTAAAATAGAGCACCATGGGCAGCCCCAGCAGCGGAAGGAGGCAAAGCAACCCAATCACCCCAAAAAAGAAAAAACCGATCCCCGCCACAATCCCTAACAGGACCAACGCCAGCCCCAGCGGCAAAAGCCGCCCAGCCACGTCGCCCAGGGCTTCAATCACGCTACGCTGACGCCCCAGCAGGTTCTCTGAAGCAATCTGCGTGATCACGGCATTGACCACCACAATTTGCAGAAAACCCGCCACGACGGAAACCAACAGCACCACAATCGAGCCGGTAAAAGCAGAGTCGTTAAATTCTGTGGTGGTGTTCCCAAAGGTATCGGTGGTGGTGATAAAGACTTCTGAACGCGACTCTGCGCTTTGCACCAGGTAGCTGATGAGGTTCAGCGGCACGGAAATCACCGCGACCAGCGCCACAAAGGTCAGGAAGTTGGCGCGATACACCCGGAAGGTATGGTCCAGCACTTCAATCACGCGCTGCGGACGGAGACGTTCCAAGGGACTTTCCACGCTTGCCAGACGCTCAGCCACGGTTGAAGATGCCCCATGTGCAATGCAGTGCTAGCATTGTAACATCAAAGCACCGGGGGGCGGTAGTTCACCCGTCCAGGATAGCCAGACTGCCTAGGAGACCCAACCATGACCGAAAAGCTGATCCGCTGCGAATGGTGCGGCACAGACCCCCTCTATGTTGCCTACCACGATGAAGAATGGGGCGTGCCCCTGCACGATGACCGCATGCTCTTTGAGATGCTCATCCTGGAGGGGGCACAGGCGGGCCTGAGCTGGCTGACCATCCTGCGCCGCCGCGAAACCTACCGCACCGCCTTTGACCATTTCGACCCACAACAGGTGGCGCGTTACGATGATGCCAAGCTGGCTGCGCTGCTCCAGGACCCCGGCATCATTCGCAATCGCCTCAAGATACAGGCGGCTGTGCTAAACGCTCAGGGGTTTATCGCAGTTCAGGAAGCTTTTGGCAGCTTCGACCACTACCTGTGGGGCTTTCTGCGCGGCGAACCCATCCAGAATCGCTGGAACAGCCTGGCGGAAATCCCAAGCTCCACCCCACTGGCCGAAACCATCAGCCTGGACCTCCAGCAGCGTGGCTTTAAGTTCGTCGGCGCCACCATCATCTATGCCTATTTGCAGGCCACCGGCGTGGTCAACGACCACATCGTGCCTTGCTTTCGCCACGAAGCCGTCAAGGGGCTGAGCCGCTGAACTGAAAAGGAACAAGCGTGAGCAGCGAGGGAGGCAGGAGGCTCACGCTTGCAACATTGAGGTCTGATTCCATCAGGTAGACGTTCAGACCCGTAAAAAGGTTCCCGCTTAGTCCTCGGCGGGCACGTACCAGGCAAAACTACGGGCTGGGAGCATCACACTCAGGATGCCACCCTGCGCGGTCACTTCCTCGCCCATCCCCAGCGCATCCTCCCAGCGTTCGGAGTCGGCATCGTCCAGGCGCACAGCCACCCCTGCCGGGGCATCCCCCGCGTTGAACAAGGCATAAACCACCGAACGCGGTGCCCGGCGCACAAAAGCATGCAGGCGTTTGGCATCATCCACCAGCAAGGTCTGGTAGCTGCCCTGTTGCAACGCTGGATGTGCCCGCCGCGCCGCGAGCAGGCTCCGGTAGAAGCCCATGAGTTCGGCATCTTCCTTGCCCCAGGGGAAGGCACGCCGCCCCGCGATGTCGTTTTCCCCGCGCAGGCCCGCTTCATCTCCATAGCAGATGGTTGGCGCGCCGGGGTAGCTCATCTGAAAAACAACCATCTGCTTGAAGCGATTGAGGTCACCTCCGCAGGCGCTCAAAGCCCGGCGTGTATCGTGCGAGCCGATCAGGTTCATTTGCGCCTTGAGGGCGGGAGCAGGCGTATCGTGGCGTAAGGTCGCTAGCCGATCCTCAAAGGCCGACGCGCTGAGTTTATCTACCGCGAAGAACCCCTCCAGCGCCCAGGCGAAGCGGTAATTCATGGTCCCGCTGAACATATCGCCCAGCATATAGTGGGTGGCATTGCCCCATTCCTCGCTGATGGT
>JAAUUD010000332.1 GCA_012031655.1 Anaerolineae bacterium
GCCGCTGAGTGCAGCCGCGGACGAGAGCGCCGCGCCGCTGGAAGCCGCCGCGCGCAGCTTTGACCTTTCGGAAGTTGCGCCACTGGTGGCCTTTGGGCCATCACTGCGATGCTGGGCGTGCTGCTGAACCTGATCCTGGGCCTCTCGCGCGTGTTACTGGCGATGGGCCGCCGCCGGGATATGCCGCCACAGGTGGCGCGCATCAACGCCGCCGGGACGACACCCACGCTCGCGGTCATCGTGATGGGGGTGGTCATCGGTGCGTTGGTGCTGGTGGGCGATGTCAAGACGACCTGGTCCTTTAGTGCCTTTAACGTCTTGCTATACTACGGCATCACCAACCTGGCGGCGCTGCAACTGGGGCAGGGGGAACGGCTTTTTCCGCGCTGGATTGCGTGGCTGGGTTTGGTGGCGTGCTGCTTTCTGGCTTTCTGGGTGGAGCCTGCCATCTGGTTGGCCGGGCTGGGTCTGTTGGCCGTGGGCCTGGGCTGGAAATTCCTGGCCAATCGGCTCTTTTCTGGCGGATAGGGAGTGGAAGCCAGCGGGGGATAGGTTGGGGAAGCCTGAACGCTGTGCTATAGTGCCCTTATACTGTCCCCTATGAGCCAGGAGAAATGACCATGCGTCTTTTTCGCCCTCTCTTCCTAGTGATGAGCAGCGTGCTCGTGGTGTTTGCCCTTTCGGCCTGCCAGGAATTCTTCGAAGAATTGGAGCGCCTGGGCAAAGGCCGCGACGACGCCCCAGCGCCCACGTCTACCTTCCTGCCCACCTTGGGCCCGGGGCCCACTTCTACCGCCATTCCCACACGCACCCCGGTGCCCACCCTCACCCCCACAGCATCGCCCATCGTGCCGCCGACCCTGGAACCCACTGAAGAAGTGGGCCTGGAACCCACCGCAGCCCCGGCGGAAATTGGGAGCTTCGCCATCAAAGAGGACGACGCGCCGTTGCCACTCACGGAAAGCGCAGTCTTCTTTGAGGCCGACTATGCCCTGAGCCTGGAGCACCCCCAGGGCTGGATTGTTGAAGGTGAATTTGGCTTTTACACCCTGGCCAGCAGCCAGGCCGCCCTGGAGTTCCTCGAGCTGGATGAAGAAGAGGTGCCAGACCAGGTCGCATCCGGGTTCTTTGCTGGCAGCCTCATCGTGATCACCGAGCCGCTCGAGGCCGGGACCTCGGTTGATGCAGAAACGGTGTTCGAGCTGCTGCGCGAAAGCGCGGTTGCCAGCGATGACGGAGGCTTCACGATCCAGCGGGATGTGCCGATCCAGATTGCGGGCTATGATGGCGTGGTTGCGCCGCTCATCGCCGATTTCGCGGACCTGGATGGCGTGATCTATAGCCTGAATTACGGCGAAGGTGTGGTGCTGGCCGCGTTGTTGCTGGCCTCGCCGGGCGAGCTGGACCTGTACGAGTCTACCTACGCCGCCTTGCTGGAGTCGATCCAGATTGAACGGCTGGAACCGGACGCAGAAGCCACCGAGGAAGCCGGCCCCTAAAACCAGGTGGGCTTCTGGCCCACCTCCGCGCACAGTTTGGGGTTCTTCTGCAATACGCCTGGTGCGCGCCTGGCGAATGTTCCCTGCGCGAAGGCCACACACGCTGTTACAATGGACCTGGAGCAATGAGGAAGAGCAGCATGTGTGGCATCGCAGGGTTTTGGGACCGTCAACTGAGCGCCCCAGCAACCCCAGAGCGCGAACTGCGCGCTATGCTGGGGGCAATTGCCCATCGTGGGCCAGACGACGAGGGCACCTGGGTGGATGAAGCCGTTGGGGTGGGCCTGGGGATGCGTCGGCTGGCCATCCTTGATCTCTCTCCTACAGGTCATCAACCGATGCTCAGCGCCGATGGGCGTTTTGTGCTGGTTTTTAATGGCGAAATCTACAACTACATGGATTTGCGCGCTGCGCTGGGGGCGTACCCCTGGCGGGGCACGTCGGATACTGAAGTGCTGCTGGCTGGCATCTGCTGCTGGGGCCTGGAAGCCACCTTGCAGCGCGCAAACGGGATGTTCGCCCTGGCCCTGTGGGATCGCCACGAGCATACCCTGAGCCTGGCACGGGACCGCCTGGGCCAAAAGCCGCTGTACTACGGTTGGCAGGGGAGCACCTTTTTATTTGGGTCAGAACTCAAGGCGCTGCGCCAGCATCCTGCCTTCCTGGGGCAGATCAACCGCGCTGTCCTGCCACTCTACCTGCGCTACAACGCCATCCCAGACCCATTTTCAATCTATACCCATGTTCATAAGCTCCCGGCGGGCCACGTGCTGACCCTGAAGGCAGACGCCCGCGAGCCTCACCTTAGCGCTTATTGGTCCCTGGAGGAAGTCATCGAGCGGCGCTGGCGGATCCTTTCACTGGGAGCGAAGCCGAAGCCGTTGCGGCGCTGGATGCGCTGCTGCGCGATGCTGTGGGGCGTTGCCTGGTGGCAGATGTGCCGCTGGGGGCCTTCCTTTCGGGCGGGGTCGATTCTTCTACGGTGGTGGCGCTGATGCAGGCCCAGAGCACCCAGCCCATCAAGACCTTTAGCATTGGCTTCCATGACGAAGGCTTCGATGAAGCCCAGCATGCGCGCCGGGTAGCGGCTCACCTGGGCACCGATCATACCGAGCTGTACCTGACCGAACAGGACGCGCTCGAAGTCATCCCCCGTTTGCCCACCATTTATGATGAACCCTTTGCGGACTCGTCCGGTATCCCGACTTTTCTGGTGGCGCAACTGGCCCGCCAATCGGTGACGGTGAGCCTTTCTGGGGATGGCGGCGATGAATTTTTTGGCGGCTATGTGCGCCATCAGTGGGCAGAGCGCCTCTGGCAGCGCGTTGGCTGGATGCCGCGCCCCTGGCGGGTGGGGCTGGCCCATGGCCTCACGCTGCTGCCGCCGGAAGCGTGGAATCGTTTGCTGGCCGGACGGGTGCGGCATGGGGGCGACAAGGTGCAAAAGTTGCTGGGTTGCTGCAAGCCAGCAGCGCCCAGGCCATCTACAAGCAGCTGCGCTCGCACTGGCCCGCGCCGCAGGTCTGCTGCCGGACATTGCAGAACCCAAAACCCGCCTGGAAGACCCCACCTATTTTGCCTGTCTGGCGGGCAGCACTTCACGCATGATGGCGCTGGATGCCGCCACCTATTTGCCAGATGACATCCTGGTGAAGCTTGACCGGGCGACGATGGCCGTGAGCCTGGAAGGCCGGGTCCCTTTGCTGGATCATCGCGTGGTGGAATTTGCCTGGCGCTTGCCGATGGCTTTTAAGGTGCAACCGGGCCAGGGCAAGTGGATTTTGCGCCAGGTGCTCTATCAATATGTGCCGCAGGCCCTGGTAGAGCGGCCCAAAAGTGGTTTTGCCTTGCCCATTGAGCGCTGGTTGGGCGCGAACTGCACGACTGGCCGCCGAACTGTTGGAGCCGGGCCGCCTGGCGCGCGAAGGCATCTTTCGGCCCGGGCCCATCCAGCAAAAGTGGCAGGAGCATCTTTCCGGCCGCGCAACTGGCAGCACGCCCTCTGGGATATCCTGATGTTTCAGGCCTGGCTAGAAGCGACCCACGGCTGAGGGATTGCAACACTCCGCCCAGATGAACATCCTATGAGAAAGAACATTTGAATGGGGTTGCGTTTGACATGTGACTAAATACTCACATATAATGCAGGCATGGATGCTGAACAAGACCTCGTTTTTAAGGCTTTGGCCGACCCCACCCGGCGCTTCTTGCTGGACCTCCTCTTTCAAGAGGATGGGCGCAGCCTGGGCGCACTCTGCACCCAGGTGCCAGAACTCACCCGCTTTGGGGTGATGAAACACCTGGAGGTGCTCGAACAAGCGGCGCTCATCTCCACCCACAAGGTAGGCCGCGAGAAGCTCCACTACCTGAACCCGGTTCCCATACAACAGGTCTATGACCGCTGGGTGAGCAAGTTTGCCCAGCCCTGGACCGCAACGCTGCTGCATCTGAAGAACACCCTGGAGGAAACCCCGATGATTGAAAAGCCCGCGCATGTTTTTCAAGTGTTCATCCGCACCTCGCCAGAAGAGCTATGGCAGGCCCTCACGGATGGCAGCCTGACCCCGCTCTACTACTTTGGCACGCGGATTGAATCCGCCTGGCAGGCCAACGCGCCCTATCGCTATAGCTTGCCAGATGGCAGCACCCTGCTGGAAGGCATCGTGCTGGAAAGCAGCCCCCCGCATCGCCTGGTGACGACCTTCCGGCCCATCTGGATGGGCGAACCCGCCGCGCAGGATGTCTCCCGCGTGACGTATGAAATCGAGCCTGAAGGCCCGCTGTGCAAGCTCACCGTGACGCATGCTGAAATGGCGCTGGAAGCTGCGGCGCAGGCAGGCATCGCCGAAGGCTG
>JAAUUD010000333.1 GCA_012031655.1 Anaerolineae bacterium
GCCGTGAACTTCGGTGCTGGCGTGGATGGCGTAGAGGCGTGCCGTGGCGCCGATGTGCAGGTGGGTTTCGTGCAGGTCGATGTGGTCCAGACCCAGGGCTTGCAGGTCCACGATGGTCTCGGCGGCCACATCGCCAGCCAGCAGGCGCGTTCCGCCGCCCAGGGGGGCGCTACCGGGCTGGTCCAGCAGGCGCACGGCCTCCGCAAGATCGGTAGGGCGGTGGTAGTGGCGTGGGCGTTTTGGCATGGGGTTTCCTTTCCCGTTGGTAAGGTTTAGCGCCAGCGCGGCATCCTGAACGGCAGGGTGTGCGTGGGTTATGTTTTCTTCCTAAAAATCCTGTAGACTTTAAATGATAACCAATCCAGGGAGAAGGCGCGATGGATGTTCAGGTGCTCGTGGTAGAAGATGATCCCGATGTGTTGCTCCTGCTCCAGGATTTGCTGGAGAGTTATCCCTGGACTTTTGTCGTGAGGAGCACCGGGCGGGGGCGCGACGCTATCGAATTGGCGCGCCAGGCTCCGCCGGACCTCGTTTTGCTGGATGTGCGCCTGGCGGATGAAGTCAATGGGCTGACGGTGGCGCGTGAGTTGCGCTCTCACCCGGCCACGGTGCACGCCAAAATCGTCATCCTCTCTGCCATGGATGATCCGATTGACCAGCACGCAGGCAAGCGTGCTGGGGCCGACGAATATGTGACCAAACCGGTCCAGAACCGCATTCTGTTGGCGGTGCTCACCGAATTGCTGGATAGCTAAGCGGCGTTGATGAACTGCTTGCGGGGGCTGCACAGGTGCTCCGCCACATTCTTAGGGAATTCTGATGCGACGTCAGGTGCCTTTCCTGCGTATAATCGGCAGTAGAACGCGGCCACGCAGCACCGAACAGGGAAGGAGCGATGATGGGCATCCCCACACGCATTGCAGAACGCTATACCATCCAGCGGCAGATTGGTACCGGTGGCATGGGCACGGTTTATCGCGCCCTGGATGAACAGACGGGACAGGTGGTGGCCATCAAGTGCTTGAACTGCGAGGTCATCACGGTGGACCCGCAGATGGTGGAGCGCTTCAACCGCGAAGCAGACCTGCTGCGCCAACTGGAGCACCCGAACATCGTCACGCTCTACGAAGCGTTCGAGGATGCCGGGCAGCACTTCATTGTGATGGAACTGGTCGAAGCCGGGTCGCTTTACGATTGGCTGCTGGAGAAGGGCAAGCTTTCCGTAAAGCAGACCCTGGAGATTGGCCTGGGCGTGGCAGACGCCCTGACCCGTGCGCATCAGATGAAGGTCATCCACCGCGACATCAAACCGGCTAATGTGCTGATGGCCACGGATGGCACGCCGCGTCTTTCTGATTTTGGCGTGGCGCGCATCGGCGCTTCGAACCTCACGCAGACCGGGCGCATCGTGGGCACCATGGCCTACCTGGCGCCGGAGCTGCTGCGCGATGAACAGGCGACCCCGCTCACGGACATCTGGGCTTTTGGGGTGCTGCTCTTTGAAATGCTGGCTGGGCGCTTGCCGTTTCGGGGCGGGCATCCCGGCGCCTTTGTGAATGCCATCCTAACCGAAGCATTGCCGGACCTGGAACAACTGCGCCCTGACACGCCGCTGGCCCTGATTGACCTGATCTACCGCATGCTGATGAAAGCCCCCGAAGAACGCATCCCCAGCGTGCGCCTGGTGGGGGCGGAACTGGAATCGATCCTTAGCAGCGGTGTTTCGTTGACCTCCACGCTCAGCCGGGGGTGGGCTGGGGCGCGCACTGGAAGGCGACACACAACGTTGGAACTCCGCCGCTTTGCCACGCCGGAGGCCACACCTGGCAAGCGCCGCAGCAACCTCCCGGCAGAGACAACGCCCTTCATTGGGCGGGCGGCGGAACTGGCCGCGCTGGCTGGCCTGGTCGATGCACCGCAGAATCGGTTGGTTACGGTGTTGGCGCCGGGCGGCATGGGCAAAACCCGGTTGGCGCTGGAGTTCGCCCGCGGGCAGCGCCCGAAACCCAGGGGCGGCCAGCGCTTTCGGGATGGCATTTTTCTGGTGCAGCTTGCGCCGCTGGTCGATGCCGAAGACATCGTGCCCACGCTCATTGATGCGGTAGGCTATGTGATGTCCGCAGATGGGCGCAGCCCGCGCCAACAAATCCTTGATTATCTATCCGAGCAGGAAGCCCTGCTGATTTTTGATAACTTTGAGCATGTGTTGGCCGGGGCGGGGTTGGTGGCGGACCTGCTGGCCGCTGCGCCCGGCCTTACGGTGCTGGCAACCTCGCGCGAACGGCTAAACCTGAGTGGCGAAACCCTGTTTACGCTGGGCGGCATGGACTTCCCCGCCTGGGAAACCCCGGAAGATGCCCTGGATTACAGCGCGGTGCAGCTCTTTGTGCAGAGCGCCCGCCGTGCCCGGCCAGGCTTTGAACTTCAGGCCGAGGAACTGGACTATGTGGCGCGCATCTGCCGCCTGGTAGATGGGACGCCGCTGGGGATTGTGCTGGCGGCGGCGTGGGTGGCGTTGCTGCCCTTGGCCGAGATTGCGCAGGAGATCAGTGCCAGCCTGGACTTTTTGGCTAGCGAAATGCGCGACCTCCCCGCGCGCCAGCGGAGCTTGCGGGCCGTGTTTGATTACTCCTGGAACCTGCTGAGCGCTGATGAACAGGCCACCTTTGCCCGCTTGGCGATTTTTCGCGGTGGCTTCACCCGCGAGGCAGCGCAGACGGTGACCGGGGCTGGCCTGCGTAACCTGGGTGTGTTGGTGAGCAAGTCGCTCTTGCGGCGAGATGCTGCCAGCGGGCGCTATGCTGTGCACGAATTGCTGCGCCAGTATGCCGAAGAGCAGCTGCAAAACAGCGGCCAGGCACCCGCAACCGAGGCAGCCTTCGTCCGCTACTATACCGGTTTTATGGCGCAGCGCCTGCCAGACCTGAAGGGCCGCCGCCAGATTGGGGCGCTCACCGAGATCGAGGCGGAGCACGAGAATATAAAGGCTGCTGCATATCGGGCGCTCAGGCTGCGTGACTGGGCCGCTCTGGATGCCAAGATGGACACCTTTTACCTGTTTGCGCAGATGCGCAACCGCCAGCAAGAGGCCGAGGAGCTGTTCCAGATGGCGCGGGAGGTCATCGCGGGGGACCCCAGCCTGGCACAACACCCCATCCGGGGGCGCTTCTGGGCGCGCTTCAACGACCATGAAGCGGACCCGCTGGGCATGGTGCGCGAGGCGCTGGCGATTGCCGAAGCGCACAACAATCCGGCGGAGATTGCTTTTTGCACCATGGAGCTGGGTTATAGCCACCAGAAGCGGGGCGAACTGGGCGCCGCCTTCCCCCATTTTCAGGCTGCTTTGCCACTCTACCAGGCGCTTGGGGACGAGTACCATCTTTCGCAGGTCATGATCAATCTGGGCTGGATGCTGGCGGCGGTGGGCCAACCCGAACATTTTATGGAACTGATGGAAGCCAGCCTGGTCATCAAGCGGCGGATCGGGGACAGGCTGGGCACGGCCAGCGCCCTGGGGAACCTGGGCGTGGGGGCTATTTTGATGAGTGGGGACTATGCCACGGCAGAACGGAACTATCTGGAAGGGCTGGCCCTGATGGAGCCGGTTGGCGACCAGATTTTGCTGAGCTACGTTCGCTCGATGCTGGCGATGCTGGCCTTCTGGCGTAGCGATTGGGCCCAGGCCGAAGCCTTCATTGAGCAAACCGAGGCCCACTTTGCACGCCAGCCCCTGCGCGACTATCGCCTGGAATCCGTGCTGGAAGAGCTGCGCGGCTTGCGTGCCTTTATGGCCGGGGATGCTGCCACTAGCCGCCAACATTATGAAGCCGTGCTCACCAAAGACCCCTACACCAATCATTCGGCTTTCGCGCTGTGGGGTATTGCCCTCACGGCGGCGGAAATGGGCGACCTGGCCCGTGCAGCGGGCATTGTGCGCGAGGTCTCGGGTTCGCCACTGACCACGATGGTGAGCATTCACTGGTTTTTGCCGACCACCACCACGCTCAACCTGCGGGCGGGGAATGCCAACCGTGCCGCTGAGTTGCTGGGCCTGATGGAAACGGCGCCGCCCGGCGGGAATGAATGGTTGGCGCGCTGGGCATTTTTTGACCAGGTGCAGGCTGAAATTCGGGCGTCGTTGGGGGAGGATGCCTACCAGGCGGCCCTTTCCCGTGGGCGAGCTTCTTCGATTATGGCACTTCTGACGGAGGAGGTGCCGCCCATCCCGGGCGAAGTGAGCGCGGAAAGCCGATAGCGCATCCCGCGAAAGTGCGTACAATCAGGGCGGTTAGCCGTGCTTGCTGCACGCATGAGGAAAAACCCGCCATG
>JAAUUD010000334.1 GCA_012031655.1 Anaerolineae bacterium
CGGTCAGGCGGCTACCGATCTGCGTGGCCAGGCGAATGCGCTGCGCCTCGCCACCGGAGAGCGTGCCCGCCGCCCGCGAGAGGGTCAGGTAATCCAGCCCGACATCATGCAAAAACTGCACCCGGTTGCTGATCTCCTTGAGGATTTGCCGGGCGATGGTTGCTTCGCGCTCGCTGAGGGTGCCTGCTGCCTGCAAGGCAGCCACCCACTCCACGGTGCGGTTGACCGGCATGGCGGTCACCTGGTCGATGGAATGACCGTTGATGAGCACCGATAGCGCGTGCGGGCGCAGGCGCCGCCCTCCGCAGACCGGGCAGGGGCGCTCGCTCATCATCTCCTCGATCTTGGCGCGCATCCAATCTGAGGATGTTTCGCGGTAGCGCCGCTCCAGGTTATGAATGACGCCCTCAAAAGCGGTTTCGTACATGCGCTGGCGCCCATTATGGTCTTTAAAGGTCACCTGAATGGTTTTGCCCTGGGTGCCATAGAGGATCACGGCGCGCTGATCTTCGCTGAGTTGGTTCCAGGGTGCATGAAAGTCGATGCCGTAGCGCTCGCAGAGGCTTTCCAGAATGCGCATGGTGTAGCTATCCTGCCCCTGGGGCCAACCGTTGGCGGCAATCGCACCATCGGCCAGGCTCAGCGTCCCGTTCGGCACCACCAGGTCCGGGTCCAGTTCCAGGCGGGTGCCCAGACCCTGGCATTCCGGGCAGGCGCCGTAGGGGTTGTTAAAGCTAAAGGTGCGCGGCTCGATCTCTGGAATGCTGCCGTGGCCCAGCGGGCAGGCGAGCGCTTCGCTATAGAGGTTATCCACCGGGTTTTCGCGGTCGGTCACGTCGTTGACGATGATGATCCCCTCGGCCAGGTGCAGCGCCGTCTCGACCGAGTCCGTGAGGCGGGTGCGCGCGGCCCTGGCTTCTTCGCTTTCCGGGTCATCATGGTGATGAATCACCAGGCGGTCCACCACAATCTCAATGGAATGCTGCTTATAGCGGTCCAGCTCTGGCGCGTTTTCCACTTCGATCACCTCGCCATTGACGCGCGCCCGCACGAAGCCCGCCTTGCGGATTTCCTCGAAGATTTTCTCGTGGCGGCCTTTGCGGTCGCGGATGCGCGGCGCCAGGATTTGCAGGCGCGTCCCTTCCGGCAGGCGCTCAATCTCCTCCACAATCTGCTGGGCGCTCTGCGCGTTGAGCGGCGCCCCGCAGACCGGGCAATGAGGCCGCCCCACCCGCGCATAAAGCAGGCGCAGGTAGTCGTAAATTTCAGTCACGGTGCCGACAGTCGAGCGGGGATTGCTGCTGACGCCCTTCTGGTCAATCGAGACCGCCGGAGACAGGCCCTCGATCTGGTCTACATCGGGTTTTTCCATCTGGCCCAGGAATTGCCGAGCGTAGGCGCTCAGGCTTTCCACGTAGCGGCGTTGTCCTTCTGCGAAGATGGTGTCGAAGGCCAGGGAACTCTTGCCGCTGCCAGACAGGCCGGTGATAACCACCAGCTTGTCCCGTGGGATGTCCACATCGATATTCTTAAGGTTGTGCTCCCGTGCCCCACGCACCACAATCGCGTTTTGTGACATGCTGCTGCCCCTTCTGCTCGCTGCCGGACGGTGAAAGAACGAATGTGCTATCGTACTGCGCTGCGTACCTGCCTGTCAAGCACCAAGATGCCCCTTTTGCATAAGGCCCGGATGAAGCCCAGCTAAGCCCCAACGGAATCCTGCCCACACCGAGAGCCTGCGAGCGCTTGATCAGTTATTCACACGCCATTAACAATTTCCAGACAAATCATCTAGGCCCATTTTATTCTCGCACGATACGCTAAGGATGTCAGCATCTAATGACCTTCCCCTTCCTGGCTCCCACCCAAAAGAGGTCATTAGGTCTTTTTCTCTCTAGTCGCCGGATTAGAGAAATGGTCGTGAACATTCTACGATTTTTTCCCCTTTGGCTCCCACCCGAAAAATCGTAGAATGTTTTTTTACTGATGGTCACTTCAAGTTACCCTCAACATCGCTGTCTTATCCTTCCCAGGTAAGGTTCCTTATGAAGAAGTCCCTGGTTGCGCTGGTGGGGCGCCCAACGTTGGTAAATCCACCCTCTTTAACCGCCTCGTTGGCGAACGCAAAGCCGTTACCTCAGAAGTCCCCGGCACCACCCGCGACCGCCTGCATGGCGAAGTGGACTGGAACGGCACGGTCTTTACGCTGGTGGATACCGGCGGCATCGAAGTCTACCAACCCAGGTCCCCCCTCACGCCGCTATCCCCCCTGGAAGAAGGCTCCTCCGGCTTTGTGGAGGAGATCAAGGGCCAGGCCCTGCAAGCTATTCAGGAAGCCGACGTGGTGGTGATGGTGGTGGATGTGACGCAGGGCATCACCGCCGCTGATGAAGAGGTGGCGGAAATCCTGCGCCGCACCGAAAAGGCGGTCTTTGTGGCTGCGAACAAAGCGGATAACGGCCCCCTGATGCAGAACTCGGTCGAGTTCTACCAGTTGGGTTTGGGCGAGGTCTTCGGGATCAGCGCGCTGCATGGCACCGGGACCGGCGACCTGCTGGACGCCGTGGTGGAGAACCTGCCCAAGCGCCCGGAGTTTGACCCCGAAGCCGAAGACACCTCGCTCAAAATCGCGATTGTCGGTCGGCCCAATGTGGGCAAGTCCAGCCTGCTCAACCGCCTGCTGGGCGAGGAGCGCTCGATTGTCTCGCCTATTGCCGGCACCACGCGCGACGCCATTGACACGCACATTACCTATCATGGCGAACCGATCACCCTGATTGATACCGCCGGCATCCGGCGACGTGGGCGCATCGAAGTCGGCATCGAGAAGTTCAGCGTCTTGCGCGCAGTGCGGGCGGTTCAGCGCGCCGATGTGGTGCTGCTGGTTATCGACGCCACCGAAGGCGTCACCGCGCAGGACCAGCACATCGCCGGGATTGCCCTGGAAGAGCTGCGCAGCCTGGTCATCATCGTCAACAAATGGGATGCAGTGGAAAAAGACACCCACACCATGCCCCAGTTCGAGGCCACCCTGCGCCGCGAATTCGACTTTATGCCCTGGGTGCCCTTCCTGTTCATCAGCGCCCAAACCGGCCAACGCATCCATCAAGTGCTGGAAAACGCCCTGCTGGTCTACGAAGCGCGCTTCTTTCAGGTGCAAACCGCCCCGCTCAACAAGCTGGTCCGCCAGGCCATAGAGCACCATGCGCCCTCCAGCCGGGGCCGCCGCCTGAAGATCTTCTTCGCCAACCAGGTCAAAGTCAATCCACCGACTTTTGTGTTCTACGTCAACGATACCGAGTTGCTCCACCTCAGTTACGAGCGCTACCTTGAAAACAGCCTCCGCGCTGAGTATCCTTTTAGCGGCACGCCGCTTCGGATGATCTTCCGCGCTCGAGATGCCGCGAATAAGAAGAAGTAGTTCACAATCGACAAAGAGGTATATGCCGATGCCAACCCATCCTTCCCACCCTGACCCGCGCGCCGGGGCTGGTCCCTCCGCAGAATGGCCCGAGGCCGAAGGCGCGCCAAGCCACTATAACCAGACCCGCGAAACCAGCGCGCACCCGCCGCTCAGCCATACCAGCCCGCTGGAACCGCGCACCGACCTGCCTGATCACGGGCTGGAGGCGACCTCTGCACCGGGGCAGCGCCACGATCCCGAAGACCCGATGCCGGATCGGCTAGACAAGAACAAGTAGCCCAGGCCGCGACATGGTATAATGACGGCAGTCGCATATCAAGGAGAGCCGATGGCAGACAACAACCGCGCCACTCGTTCCACCAATAGCACCGTGCTTCTGGCCCTTGCGCTGGTGACAGTGGTTTTGCCGTTGTTGTTGCTGCTGCTGCTCTACCTGACGGACCTGAACATGCCCCTGGGCCGCGCCCTGGGCATGAACCTCCCCGAAGATGACCAGTTGCGCGTTTATGATGTCACCTGTTGGGCCAATGGTGCCGATACACGCCTGACCATCACCTACTGGAGCGCCGACGCCGGCCCCATGCTGGTGCGCTTCGCCGGGCAGGAAACCGGACTGATGTCCGCTCGGGCCGGGATCAACAGCCTGGATGTGGTGGTGCTGGAAGACCCAGATGCCTGCCCAGCGGCCATCACCCTGGTAGACCGCAGCCGCAATCGGCGCGCTGGGGGGGCCGTGCAGAGGATTGATCGCCCATGAGCCAGCAACCCAACCGTGACGACCTGGACAAGCTGCGCCAATCTCTGGTGCTGGGCGAGGCCGAGGCCAGCCCACCCCACGCGCACCAGAACCCCCCCGGACAACCGCGCAGCGCTCCGCACGCGCGCTGGAAGCCCAGGCCG
>JAAUUD010000335.1 GCA_012031655.1 Anaerolineae bacterium
GGGCATCTTGCCGTGGGAAAGGCTCCGCGTAAATTGGGCGGCGCGCCTCGACCCACACCTGCGCGATAGGGAACGGCGCCTCCGGCACGGGTTGGGGTTGGATCAGTGGCGCAACGCCAGGCCACAGCAGGGCAATCAATAGCCAGAACATACCGCCCAGTTTAGCAAGCCTGGCGCGCTCTGCCTATAATTAGTCCCAAGGAGCAAACGTTATGCAACAAGCGACCCCCTCATCCATCACCTACTCCCGACCTTTGATTTACAGCGTGTTGGCAGTGGCCCTGGGCATCCTGGGCGCCTGGACGCTGCTCACACCGCCGGGCCTTACGGGCAAGGCCGATGCCGTTGGCTATGCCATCTGCCACCGCATTGAGGTTCGCTCGTTCATCGCCGGGACCTATCAACTGCCGCTGTGTGCGCGTTGTACGGGCATTTACCTGGGCGCAATGGCCGGGCTGGGCGTCTACCTGGCCAGCCGGCGCGAGCGCGCCGGGCGCTTGCCCAACTGGCGGGTGAGCCTGGTGCTGGCGGCTTTTGTTGGCGTGCTGGCCGTGGATGGCCTGAACAGCTACTTTACGCTGTTTCCTGGCTACGAGGGCGTCTACGAGCCGCAGAATTGGCTGCGCCTGACGACGGGCGTTTTTACGGGCATCGCGCTGATCACGCTGGTGCTGCCGATCTTTAACCAGAGCGTCTGGGCAGATGGCGGCGCAGCCGTGGCCCCGCTGACCTCGCTGCAAGAGCTGGCCGGGCTGTGCGTAATCGGCGGACTGACGATTGCGCTGGTGCTGGTGCAGCGCGCGACCTTGCTGCTGGTGCTGGGTTTGATCAGTAGCCTGGGTGTGGTGGTGGTGCTCACCATGATCATGACGGTGGGGTTTCTTACAACCTCTGGGCGTTTTCGCACGTATACTCGTTGGAAGGACCTCTGGTTGCCCTTGCTGGCCGGGCTTACCCTGGCCATCGCGATGATCGGCACGATTGACGCGCTACGCTTTAGCGTGATGGGCACCTGGGAGGGGTTTCCGTTGCCATGATAAGGGTTTTTTTGTGGAGGGGAGGTTTAGCGGATGGAAGCGTTATTAACCGGCCTTGGCCTCTCGGGTAGTGCAGGCCTCAATGCCTACCTGCCCCTGCTGGTGATTGGCATTTGCCATCGCCTGGAACTGATGCAGGTGCGCGAGCCTTACGATACGCTCAGCTCGACGCCCGTGCTCATTGTGCTGGCGGTTTTGTTGCTGCTGGAGATGACGGCGGACAAAATCCCGGGGGTGGACCACGCCAACGACCTGCTGAATACGGTTGTCCGTCCGGTGGCGGGGGCGATCCTCTTTACTTCCAGCACCAGCGCCGTTGGGGGCACCGACCCGACCCTGTTAACGGTTTCGAGCCTACTGGCGGGCAGCCTTTCGGCGGGGGCTATTCACGCGCTCAAGGCTTCGGCACGCCCGGCGGTGAGCGTTACCACAGCCGGGTTTGGCAACGCCTTTGTGAGCGTGATTGAGGATATCATCGCGCTTTTGGTGTCCATGTTTGCCATCCTGCTGCCCTTTGTGGTGATCTTCTTCGCGATGAGCGTGGTTAGCCTGACCGGCTGGCTGGTCTGGGACATCCGGCGAACTCAGCGCTACTTTGGGCGAGCAACCTAGCGCTGCTAGATATTCATGCAGCGTTCTTCGGGCGGGGCATCTGGCAGATCAACAATGACCTGGGTGCCCTCGCCCAATTTGCTATGCACCGCCACCTGGCCGCCGTGTAGCTCGATGATCCCTTTGACAATGGGCAACCCCAGGCCCATCCCCCCAAAGCGTCGTGTCAGGGACGATTCCACCTGGTAGAAGGGCTCAAAAATGTTGTGCAGGTCGGCCTCTGGAATGCCGATGCCCTCGTCGGCCACGCTCACGCGCACGCCATTCCCCTGGGGCTGAACGCTCACCCGCACGGTGCTGCCATCGCTGCTAAATTTGATGGCATTATCAATCACGTTGCTAAAAGCCAGCATCAGGCGCACTTCGTCGCCCACAATCGGCGGTGCGCTGCCCTCCACCAACACCTCAACCTTGTGCTTATAGGTGCTGTGGTTGCGCGTAAAGCTCAGCGCGTTCTGGAGCATGGGTTCCAGTGCCAGGGGTTGGCAGCGCAGGTTGATCTGCGCGGTGTTGTCGCTCAGTTCGTGCAGGTTCAGCAGCATATCCACCATGCTGGAGAGGAAGCTGGCCTGTTTTTCGATGGTGGCCAGTTGACCTTTCTTGACTGGGTCCTGTTCGCTATCGTGCAGGATGCTGGCATAGCCCAGCATAATGGCGATGGGCGTCCGCAATTCGTGGCTGGTGATGGCCACAAATTCGCTTTTGCGGCGGTCCATCTCTTTGAGGTCGCGGTAGGCCTGGTCCAGGTTGTTAAATAGATGAGCGCTACGCAAGGCCAGGCCTGCTGCCCCGGCCAGCGAAAACGATCATTTCTGCATCGGCCTCGGAGAAGGGCGCGTCCACGCCCAGGCGCAGCGCCACCAGAAAGCCTGTCAGGGCGCGGCGGGCCACCAAGGGCGAGACAATCGCGGAGCCTGGCAGCAAGCTCAGGCCCAGGGTTTCTTGCAGCACCTCCACGCGCGCTGGCGTATTAAACAGCATCACTTGTTCCAGTTCCGCAATGGGGAACAGCGGGCTGTCCAGGTCCAAACGGTGGGCGCTCACCAATTGGGGTGTAGGGATGCCGTAGCCCATGACGTGCCGCAGGGTGAAGAGGTCTTCTTCTGCATCAAAAATAGCGACCGCCTGGGCGCGGACCAACTCCGCAGTTTTTTGAACCAGGGTGGCGGCGGTTTCGTGAATATCCAGCGTGCGCCCTAGGGCGGTCGTCAGGTGGTGGATGGCGCCCAGGTGGGCTTCGCGAAGGGTGGTGCGCGTTTCGAGGTGTTGCATATCGCGGTGCATCCGTTGCATCATGCGGCTGAGCCACTGGTTATAGTCGCGCAGGTAGCTCAGTTCTTCGGTGGCGGTCTGGCGGCTGAGCGGGTTGGCCTGCACACTCGCGCTGAGCACAGCGCGGTCAATCTCGCTCAGCAGGTGATCACGCACCAGGGGTTTGCGTAACAACCCCACGGCCCCAGCGCGCCGCGCCAGGCCCTCGTCGCCGCTTTCGGTGCCGGGCGGCGCCAGCAAAATGACCGGGATAGCCGCCAACTCTGGCGTTTGCTTGACCTGCCGCGCCAGCAAAAACCCATCCAGGCCGGGCATGATCAGGTTAGAGATCAGCACATCCGGCAGGCCGCTCCCCTGTTCCAACGCGGCTAGTGCATCCTGCGCGTGAATGTGATGCTCCACCGTGTGCCCCGCAAAACTGAGCATGGGGTGGATGGTGTGGAAGTCCGCCGGGTTGTCTTCGATCAAAAAAATGGTCGCCATGGCCGTTGTACATCCTCTTTGTGGTTTTGCCTGGGTGTTGGCAGGCCCGCGTTTGCATGGTATCTTGATAGCGTCCTCTTCCGCAGCATTACGCAGCAAGGCGTGCCACAGGTATGGATCGCAATTATATTCTAGCCCCGCCCGTTGTTTCCATCGATGTCACCGTTGACCAAACATATACCATGTTCAATACCTTGATGCTACTGCAAACGGGCGAGCGGCTTTCGGGCGTGGACCCCTGGCTCCAGCAGACTTTTGCTGCCCTCCCACCGGAGCGCCAGGCGTTTCATCAGGTTTTTGTGAACACCGTGGGCGATCTCCTGGCGCCGCAAGGCCCCTTCAGCAGCTTTTTGGCCTATTTGCAGCACCTCAGCGCGCAATCGGCGGCGGAGCTGCACACGCAGACCCTCCAGGGCTTGGGAAAGTGGTTCAGCAAGCAGGGCAACCTCCCCCCGGAAGATTGGCTGAGCAGCCCACAGCGCTTCACGGAAAGCCTCTATGCGATGATTGCGCGCCACTGGGAAGCCAAGCAAGAGGACCCCAACCCCCGCCTGCACGAATATCTGACCACCCTGTACACCTGGTTGCAAGACCCAGCGGGCTTTCAGGCGCGGGTGGTGGGCCATCTGCGCTGGCTATGGGAGACAGTTTTGGCGGCAGAGTGGGCCCGCGTTGAGCCCATTCTCACAGAAAGTGCGCTGGCCTTTCGGGACCGCAACGGGAGCATGATGGCCCCCAACGAGGCCATCCGCGTCATCACCGGGCGCGATCTGCAAGGCGCCTGGGATGAGATGCTCAAGACGGTCACGCGCCTGATCTTTATCCCCGTGCCGCACATCGGCCCCTACGTGATCCTCAACACAGGCCCAGGCGATCTGGCGCGCATCCTTTTTGGGGCGCGCCTGCCC
>JAAUUD010000336.1 GCA_012031655.1 Anaerolineae bacterium
CGTCCCAGCTTTCGTTCCTTGCGCGTCCATTAGTACCGCGTTTGGCCCGTCCCGCGCCGGGTGCTTGTCGATCTGCCACGAGGGTGCTAGAACTCATGCTGGAAGCGAGGATAACACGGATGAAAACACGACGTTGGGCCCTGCTGGCGGGCATGATTGCCCTGGCGATGGGGGGCGCGGCGGTGGCCTGGTGGCTGCTGCGGAATGAGCCGCCCCGTAATGATGCCTATGCTTTTGTCCAGGTGGCGGATGCCTTCCGCAGCCCGGTTTACCTGACCCACGCCGGGGATGCGCGGCTGTTTGTGGTGGAAAAAGCAGGCCGCATCCTGATCCTCGAAGGTGGGCAGGTGCGCTCGGTGCCCTTTCTGGATATTGAAGCGCGGGTGACCTCTAGCGGCAGCGAACAGGGCTTGCTGAGCCTGGCTTTTCCGCCGGACTATGCCACCAGCGGCCTGTTTTATGTGTATTACAACACCGGCCCAGCAGGCGATTCCGTGGTGGCGCGCTATCGCGTTTCGGCGGCAGACCCCAACCAGGCCGACCCCGCAAGCGAAACGCGCATTCTGGAAGTGCCGCAGCCCTTCCCGAACCACAACGGCGGCTTGCTCAAGTTCGGGCCAGATGGTTATCTGTACATCGGGCTGGGGGATGGCGGCTCGGCGGGCGATCCGCAAAACCACGGTCAGGACCCCGCAACGCTGCTGGGGACCCTCCTGCGGCTGGACGTGAGCGACCCCAGCGTGCCCTATCGCATCCCACCGGACAACCCCTTTGTGGATGACCCGACCCGCGCGCCGGAAATCTGGGCCTATGGCCTGCGCAACCCCTGGCGCTTTAGCTTTGACCGCGCCACAGGCCACCTGTTCATCGGGGATGTGGGCCAGGGCGGTTGGGAGGAGATCAACCACCAGGTGGCGGGTAGCCCAGGTGGGGAAAACTACGGCTGGAACCTGTACGAAGGGGATGAACGCTTTGCCGACCGCGCAGCACCGCCCGGGGCAGAGCTGGTCTTTCCGGTGGCAACCTACGCCCACGGCAACCTGCTGGACCCCCGCCGCGCCCATTGTTCCGTGACCGGCGGCTATGTCTATCGCGGGGCAGCCCTGCCAGAGCTACAAGGCACCTATTTTACGGCGATTGGTGTTCGGGCTCGGTCTGGGCGCTGGAGCGCGCTGGCGAGGGCTGGCAGGCGCGGCACTTCATGGATACTGGCTTTAACCTGAGCTCCTTTGGCGAAGGCGCAGATGGCGAGCTTTATGCCGTGAGCTTTGGCAAGGGCCTCTGGAAGCTGAGCCGCCGCTAGCTGAGCCGCTGCCAGGGGCGGCCCAGCGGTTTGCCAGGGGGCTACTTTTGAGGCATAATTTAAGCAAAAGTGATGCAGCCGTAATAGTTTCTTTACTCATTCATGGAACCCTCTTGTCGAATTGTTCAACTGCATCTACCCTGAAGAACACATCAACAACGCTGCCTGGACCAAGGAAACATGATGTTTGGTGCAATCGAAGCGGGCGGCACAGAGTTCGTCTGTGCAGTGGGCACTGGCCCTACCGACGCCCTGGTCAGCGAGCCGATTCCGACCACCACCCCGGCAGAGACCCTGCAACGCGTGCTGGCGTTCTTCCGGGCGCAGGGGCCGCTGCAAGCGGTGGGGATTGGCACGTTTGGGCCGGTGGACCTCAACCCGGCATCGCCCACCTGGGGCTACATCACCACCACGCCCAAGCCTGGCTGGGCTAACATACCTTTTGCGCCCACCATCCGCGATGCGTTGGGCCTGCCCGTGCACTTTGACACGGATGTTAACGTGGCGGCGCTGGGCGAACACCGCTGGGGCGCGGCGCAGGAGGTGCAAAACTTCATCTACCTGACCATCGGGACGGGCATCGGCGGCGGCGTGATGGTGGGCGGGCGCCTGCTGCATGGCCTCATTCACCCGGAAATTGGCCACATGCTACTGCCACGCGACCCCGCCTGGGACCCCTACGAGGGCGGCTGCCCCTATCACCGCAGTTGCCTGGAAGGGCTGGCCAACGGCCCAGCGTTGCAGGCGCGTTGGGGCGTGCCCGGCAAAGACCTGCCCCCCGACCACGAAGCCTGGACCCTGGAAGCGCACTACCTGGGGCTGGCGCTGGCCAACCTCACGGTTTGCTTTTCCCCGGAGCGCCTGGTGCTGGGCGGCGGCGTGATGCGCCAGACGCAGCTCTTCCCCCTGGTGCGCAAGAAAGTTCAATATCTGCTGAACGGCTATGTGCAACACGCGCTCCTGCAAGAGGGCATCACGCAGTTCGTTGTGCCACCCGCCCTGGGAGACCATGCCGGGGTGCTGGGGGCGCTGGCCCTGGCGCAGCAAGGCCACGTGGCATGATGATCCGTTTTGAAAACCTGGGCCACCGCGAAAAGCTGCAAGCCCTGGGCATCCTCCACGCGGGCGAAACCGCCCTCACGCGGGATGAACTGGCGCGGCGGACGGCTGCCTCGGCCCGCTGGGAAGAAGCGCTATACGTGATCCAGCAGGAGTTGGCCAACCACCTGCAAAACTTTTTGCTGATTGACGCGTCCATCCGTATGGTGCGCGATTGGAGCGAGGACATCCACGACGAGCGCACCTATCGCCGGGCCATCCTGGGGATGCGCCACCTGGCGCTCACGGTGCGGCGCACCCGCGAACAGGCCGAAGCCATGCAAGACTTCTTCCACCTGCTGGAGCGCCTGCTGCCACGCACCGCCGGCAGCCCCGGCCTGACCCAGCCCGCCCGTGCCCATGCAGAGTCGATCCGTACCCTGGCCCAGGACCAGCGCCGGATCAGCGCCATCATCACCGAAATCAAAGCCCTGCACGAAGCCATTCGCGCCCGTGCCGAGCACCTGGGCCTGCTCTAGCGCATCGCCTGGCCCTTTCCGACTGCCCGCGCCTGGCGCTACAATTCCCGCCATGCCACAAAACCGACAAAACCGCCGCTGGTTGTGGGGGATGGTGGCCGTGCTGAGCCTGGCCGAAATGCTGGAGAAGGTGATCAAAAATAAGACAGGAGCGGCGGCGGCTTCGCTGGCAGCCCGGCACACCACCGTGACAACTTCATGCAGCGAACACTGGCTCATGGAGCAGAGGGCTTTCGGCGTAAAGCGCAGCTCCATGTATTTGATCTGGTCAGCGGCGGCATCGGCCACCACTTCACGGGTTACGCGGTCCACGATGGCGGGTGTGCGGAAGAACTGGCGAATGGTGCTGAATTTGTCGAGGAAGTTGCGCGAGCTGCGCGGCTGGCCGTCCATAATCTGCACGAAGGGCCGCAGCGTCTCGACCTCGTATTCAGGCATCTGCACACCGGCTTCACGGGCGATCTCAACCAGGGTGTGCAGCCGCACTGCCCCCTCAAGGTGGCGGTGCAGCTCGATCTTCGGCAGCGCGGCCAGGGTCTCGCGTGGGATCGTCACCATGTCGTCCTTTGTTTCCGGCGTTTAAGCGTCAGGCGCGTTCCGCCAGCAGCCAGCTCCAGTAGCGCCAGGCGACGACCAGCCCTACTGTCAGCCCCAGGGCGGGCAGGCCGCTGGTCAAAAGCACCCATATCGTTCCATTCTGGTCCAGATCACGCACGGACGCCACCCCATTCGTGAGGTGGATAGCCCGCACGGCCACGCCTGCCAGCACCAGCAGCGCCGCCAGGTAAAAGCCGCGATGATAGGCGCGGCCTGCGTCACCCGACCCAACCGGCGGCTGAGCGCCCCCAGCACCAGCAGCATCAGCGCCAGCGAAGCCCACCCGACCAGGCCAGCCAGGGCCACGGGGTTCATTCATCGACTGCGCTTCCGCCGGGTGGATTGCCGGGCTGCGGGCCGCGCCCCGTCTCCCACGGCAGGCTGAGCACCATCAGCCGCAGCAGGTGCAGGCTGATGCCCGCCAGCACCACCCCCGCCAGCCCCAGCAGCGCATCCCCGGCCACGTCCCCGATGATGCCATCGACGCTGGCGTAACGCACCATCGCCCCACCGAACAGCACGATCACCAGCAGGAACAGCCGGTAGTAGGTGCGCCTGCCGGAAACATTCTCGTAGAAGCGGGCGATGAGCAGCATCAGCATCAGCAGCGCCGCCAGCGGGAACCACAAATACAGTATGAGGAACTGGTTGAGCGAGACGGAGGTCATGGGCGGCGGGGCGGGCGCATCAGCGGGACCGCAGGCCGGGCGATTCCGGCATTGAGGCGATCACCTGCTGGATGGCCTGCACGCGGAACTCGCGGTCCTCGCAGGCCTGCATGAAATCCCGCGATGAGGTCGCGGGTGGCCGGCGGTCGT
>JAAUUD010000337.1 GCA_012031655.1 Anaerolineae bacterium
CATAGTAAACCAGCGGAAGTTTGTTATCCAGCGCATCGCGATAGGGCACGCCGCCCTCTGCAATGACGGTGGCGGTGTACGCAAAATGCCATTGTCGCGCCCTGGTAGCGCATGGTCGGGATGGTCGGAAACATCATCAGCAGGGTGACGCCTCCCAGCAGCGCCACCAGCAAACCATTATGCAGGATACGTTTGGACACCGGTTACTCGCATTTGCCTAAAGTTTGGCAGAACTGGGTGATGTGTAACTGATCGTGGCGAGCGGTGAAGATAGCCATTTCCAGCAACGAGGTTGGTCCGTAGGTGCTATGGCGCGCCGGGCGTTGCCACTCCGGCGCAGAAAGCTGCTCCAGCAGGGCCAGCGTTTGTTGGCGTTCCTGCCAGAACTCGTGGGCCAGGGCCACGCCATCTTCTGTTTCTACATGGAAGTGCCCCGGTTGAGGGGGCGGTTTGGAAACACTCAGGAAGGGATTGTCCTGTTCCAGAATGGTGATCAGCCGGGCGCGCTGCACGCTGCGCTCGCTATCGCGCAGGTGAGCCACAATCTCCAGCGGTGTCCATTCGCGCGGGTCGGGCCGTTGGGTCCAATAGCGTATGGGCATGGTTTCGATCAGGCCAAAAAGGGCGCCAACATTCCCCACCAGGCGCGGGAGCACCTGATGTGTTTGCATGGGGGGCGGCGTGAGTTGGTGCAGGCCCTCCTCTGCCAACGCCCATCGCGCAAAGTCCATCAGCGTGCCCGCCTGCATGGGGTGGGCAGGTTCTTCGGCTGTGCGCGGCGATTTGTCGTTAATCCAGAAGGTATGCATCCCCAGCCTGGCGGCGGGCAATACATCATTACGCCAGTTATCGCCCACCATAATCACCTCGCCGGGCTCCAGCCCCAGATGTGCGATGATCTCGGCGTAGTACTCTGGTTGGGGTTTGCTAAAGTGGCTGTTTTGCGCATGGGTGATGCGTGCAAAATCCAGTTCCAGGGGGTCCAGGTTGGCCCAACGCAGGCGTGCTTCGATGGCTGCTGCCGGAAAGAGCGGATTGGTGGCAATGGCCACCATCCAACCCGCCTGCAACAGGCTTTCGACCAGCGTGCGTGCCAGCGGATCTGGCCGTGTCAGCGCGCGGAGGTCCGCATATTGCTGGGTGTAGAAGCGCGCCGAGGCTTCCTCCAGCGTGTGGGGGTGCAGGTGTGGCACCACCTGCAGGAAAGCCTGCCGAAAAGCAGCCTGGTTGGTGGTGTGGGGAGTGGCTAACCCGGTCAGGGCATCAACAACATCCTGGAGTGGAAAAGCAGTGCGGTCCAGGTTCAGGGTGGTGGCCCAATAGGCTTCCAGGCGTTCGCGCAGGGTGCCCAGAAAAGCATCCTTGTCACTCAGCAATAGGGTGTCATCCAGGTCGAACAGGACCGCCTTGATCATTCGGGGTCGATGTCCTCCAGTGCCTGTGCAAAGAGGTTGAGCCCGGGGCGCTCCTGGTTGCATTCCGGGCAACCCGTGTAGGGGTTGGGGACCGGGATGTGATGCTTGCCACAGGTTGCGCGGACTTCCAGCTTGCGTCCAAAACCCAGAAAGCGGGTGCTGATGGTCAGTTCCAGGCGCAAATGCGGGCTGGAGTTGGCCCGCAGGATGTCTGGCACCGGGCAGCGTGCACAGTCCTTGGGTTGCCAGGCCAGGGACCTATCCCCCTTGGGGATGCGGCATTCCTGCACATTGCGCCCCCGGTGGAAGTCTTCATAGTAATAACTGCATTCTTGGCCGGCTGGGGTTCGCATGGCGTTATCCCTCGGTGCGTAAGGCTGCTTGAGGTCGGAGACCGGGCCAAAGCGGGCGGCGGGTGAGGCCGCCCAGGGTGGCGCGCTTAAACGCGGGTGATGTACGTGCCTGCTTCGGTGTTGATGCGAATGGTGTCGCCTTCGTTGACGAACAGCGGCACCTGCACTTGCAGGCCGGACTCGGTGGTCACGCTCTTGGTGGCGCCGGTTGCTGTATCGCCTGCCACTGCCATTTCGGCACTGGCGATGCGGTGTTCAACCGTAGTGGGCAGGATGTAATCGATGATTTCCTCTTCATAAACCGAAAGCTTGAGCCGCATGTTTTCGATGAGGTACAAAAAGTTGTCCCCAAAGATGTCTTTGCGGAGCTGCGGCTGGTCGTAGGTTTCGGTGTTCATGAAGGTCAGGAACTCGCCATCCTCGTACAGGTATTCCACTTCCACCGTTTCGACGCGAATGTCTTGCACCCGGTCGCCGGAGTTGAAGGTCATCTGGGTGGTGGAGCCACTCCGCAGGTTGCGGACCGTCACGCGGACTGTGGCACCTCCGCGCGCCGTCTTGTTGTGGCTGTAATCCATCACTTTGTAGATTTCGCCATCAAGCGTAAAGTTGGTGCCTTTACGAAGCTGGTTCGTATCGATCATAAGGGTTTTGCTATCCTCGTCCCACTGATGCGCACTTGTTCGGCGCGCATTATACAAATCGGTCTGCTAAAAACAACGTCTCAGTCCTGCTCGTTTGCTGGTTCGCGCACAACGCGGATGCCCATGCTCCCGGCGCGGCTCTGGGTGCGGCGGCTGATGTTGATGGCCAACTCGGCGCGCTTGAGTTCCGCCGCGATGAAGGCTTCTTCGTCCGGCGGCACACCCTCCGCCAGCAACTTCTGGATGCGGGCGCGGGCTTCTTCTGCTTCTTGGAGGTTGATGCGGTCGGCAAAGTCGGCGGCATCGGCCAGCACCATCACTTTATCCGGGCGGACTTCCAGCACGCCGCCATAGATGGCAAAGCGTTCTTCCGCGGCGCCCTTGCGGATGACCAGTTCACCGTAGGCCATGGTTGTGATGAGCGGGGTGTGGTTGGGCAGGATGCCCAGCATGCCCTCGCTACCGGGGACCAGCACGATGTCTGCGGCTTTTTCTTCGAATAGCTTTTCTTCTTGAGAAACCACTTCAACATGAACAGGCATGGGAATATTCCTCCGTTATGCTGTGCAGAGTTTAGCACATGCCTGGTTTCTAATCTATCTCTATTGCCCGCTTTGGGAAGGGTCGCGGCGGGCGAGGCGTCTGGAATGCATCCGCTTTTGGGCTTCAGGGGAATGCGATGAACATCTCCGCAGCACTTCAGACGCTTCAGGATACGGTGGGGGCCTGGCCGGCCCTCGCGGCCCAGCCACATCGCTTTGGCGGCGTTGAGTTTGTGCATGGCAAGGTAGAAATTGGCCATATCCACCGAAACGGGATGATCGACATCCCCTTGACCGTGCCACTGCGGCGCTATCTGGTGGCCCAGGGCCTGGCAGAGCCGCACCATTTGCTAGGCGACTCTGGCTGGGTGAGCTTCTATGTGCGGCAGGCAGAGGATGTGGAGGGGGCGCTGTGGCTGTTTCGGCTCTCGTACCTGCACAAGCTCCGCCGCCGCCAACCCCAGCGCGATTGGCAGCCGGAAATCGCGCAGCTCAACCTGGAGCCTACCCTGAGGGAGCTGCTCAAGCTTGATGCCGCCTAGGTGCGTTCGCGACCTTGCCAACCGGGCGGATAGAGCAGGATATCGAGCCTGGCCCACAGGCCGCGCGCGGCTGCCCGGCTGAGCGGAATCTGCCAGGTGGCGTTATCGGCCAGCGTGCCCACCAGAATGAAGCTCCCGTCTGGTTGGTCCAGAAGCCCAATGTATACGGTTAAATCGTCGCTGGTATCCAGGGGGTCTGCGTCCGTGAGGGTGGCCAGCGGATGGGCACCCTCTGGGAAGAAGGCCCGCGTCAGGAATTGCCACAGGATGCGCGCCGCTCGCCAGGTCAGGAGGCGCTCCAAAGCTGCATGGCTATCGTAGAGCCAGAGAAATTCTGCATTGGAACGCACCCGAACCTCATTTTCTGCTTCCAAAGGATGGTGCTTGGGTTCCATTGGCGTGCCTGTCCTTGCGCTATAGCCGATGAAAAAAGCAGGGGAGCCCGCAAGCCCCCCTGAAAATCTGCAACCTTAGGGATGGACCACAATCCGGCCCGTGCCAGCCCGCACTTCACCGATGCGCCGCGCATCGACGCCGCGCTTGTGTAGTTCCGCCAGGGCAGTTTCGGCACGCTGGGGGTCCACGGCCATCAGCAGGCCGCCGGAGGTTTGCGGGTCGTAGAGCAACCCGCGCAACACCGGGTCTTCGGCGGCTTCGGGCTGGGCAAAGTCCACAAACTGGCGATAGTAGGCGTGGTTACGCCCGTGCACCGGGGAAGATGGATGCTCTCGCGCATAGTCCAGCGCGCCGGGCAGCCAGTGCAACGCCGCAAAATCAAGGTGCAGGTCG
>JAAUUD010000338.1 GCA_012031655.1 Anaerolineae bacterium
CCGGCCAGCTAGCGCTGGCGGCCGCTCAGAAGTGCAAACGCGGGGGTGCTTAGCGCACCGGACCAAAGTGGAAAGTATCCAGCACCGACTGATAATCATCAAAGTCGTTGTTATCCAGGGTGCCGGGCACGGCTTCAACCAAAATTTCATAGAACTGGCTATCGTGCAGGGCGATGATGTGCACCTCGATGGGCCGCACACCGCTAAAGACATCCTTCAAACGCAGGGCGGGCACGCCGTTCAGGTCGATTTGCTCGGCTTCCAGCCCAGCCAGGTCTGCCTGGCCATACTGCACCAGCGGCCCGGCCCCAAACAAGCCAGCGTCCAGTTCAGTGATCTCCGGGGCATCGACCGCCGCAATCGAAATGCGATAGGCTACGCGCGGCGCATCCGTGCCATAGAGCAAGAAGTCATTCGGCACCACTTCGATCACGCCAGGGAACAGCACGCTGGCGCCGCTGTTCGGCAGGGCACAGGTGCAGCCCACCCGCACCGAATAATTGACCAGGTCATAGAAAAAGCGATAGCCAAGTTCCGGCGCCAAGAATTCGCGCACCGGCAGCGGCAGGTTATCCGCAAAGATTGGCGGCGGCTGGGCGGGGTCCGAGGGGTACCACCCCCTGTGCGCCGACCGCGCCAAAGCTCCCCAGGATGATGCTGGCCAGCGCCACCCAGAAGGCCAATGTGGGTTGCAACAACTTACGCATGGGAAAGGTTCTCCGCAAGGGTTCGTTTTCGTGATGGAGAGCCGCGCTGCGTTGCCGCTAGCAAGCGCCGCTGAACGCCGCTCCATCGCAGCAACGCCACCCCTGGCAGAAAAGTTCCCGGCCCAGCGCCAAGCCAGGCAAAAAACTCAGTACAGCAATTGGTTAATGGGGTCAATGCGGCCCACGTTGGCTCGCCGGAACTCGCCCGTGGCGTTTTCCATGTACCCCTGGTATTCCTGGCCAGGATACCCGCGCACCGTCCAGCCGCTCAGCACCAGGGGCACGTTAGGCGCGCTGGGCGGGCAGGTGCTGCAATCCACCGGAATCCATTCGCCGTTGTAGCGCCGCCCGAAGTGCAGGTGGGTCGCTGTGGAAAAACCACCCGTGCAGGAGGGATTGCCGAGCTTGTCGCCCGTGTTGACCCGCGTTCCCTCCGCCACCAGGTTTTCGTTTTCTGCCAGGTGCAGGTAAACGATGGTCCAGCCGGTTTGCTCGTTGCCATCGCCGTCCAGGTCCAAAATCACGAAGCCGCGCCCGCTGCGCGCAATGACGCCCGGTGCCACCGCCGTTACCAAGAAGGGCGAAACATAACATAAGCCCTGCTGGGCGATCAGGGTATCCGGTGGGGCGGGCGGGGCCATGTCAATGCTGGCCCAGGCCGAACCCGTGTTATAGCCCCCGTGCGGGCCGCCGGTGTAGTACCACACCTCGCCCGGCGGGAAAGGGAAGGCCAGCGGCGGCTGTTGCAGGTCTGGCGGCGTGACAGGCTCCACCGCCCGCGCAAAGGGGTCCGCAAACAGGCTTAAATAGGTCTGGAAGAAGCCATCTTCGCTCACATCCTGCAACCACTGGGCATAGGTTCGGTTGCGGCTCAGGAAGTATTGGACGCCTGCGGTCCCTGGGTTCAGGCTGGGGTGCAGGGCAATCGTCACCCCGTCCGTAAAGGTGATGGATTGAAGATTGCGGTATTTCCAGCCGTAATATCCCACGCCCAGCGTATCGGCGGCATCCAGCAATTGGCGGTAGAGCCCCTCGCGGCCCGGGTTGGGCAGCCCCAGCGGATAGGTCAGCGCGTCCTCGTTGCTGATGGTCGGCTGGCTCAGCCAACCCGTGCGGTATTCCAGCAGGGCCAGCAGCAGGCGCGGGTTAACGCTGTAGTCCTTGGCCACGCGGTCTACCATCTCAAAGCCGCGCAGGTAGCCACCGCCGATTTCATCCGAATAGACGGTCACGAAGCCGTCCTTGATCTTGAAGTATTCGGCCACGTCAAAGTCGCCCACCGCAGCGCTATAGACCAGCTCGCTATCGGGGATGATCTTGAAATCTGGCCCAAAGACCAATGCACCACCGCCGCCCCCCTGCCCCCCTTCGGGGATGAGGATCACTTGCCCTACTTCCAGCACATTGGGGTCCGTGAGGCTGTTGGCCGCCAGCAAGGCATCGACGCTTGTCCCGGCGGCGCTGGCGATCTGCGCCAGGGTATCGCCCGGCTGAACGGCATAAGCCCCGCTCTGGATGGTCTGGCTGATGGCGCGAGTGGGGTGGGGGTTGGCTGCAAGGGGGTGGAGGTGGGTTCATCCGGGGTGGGCTTCCGCTGATGACACGCTCGCCACCAGGAAAGGTGGCCGTCACATAGATGACGTTTTCGGTGCCTGGGCGCGAGCAGGCCAGGATCGCCACCGTCAGGAAAAGCGGCACCAGACCGGCAATCCAGGGTTTGAGGGGTTGTGGGGGTCGGTTTGGCATGGGCTGGCTTTCCGCGATTGTCTTGGTCTAACACAGGCAAGCGAACTATTGAAGCGCGCGGGCCAGCAGGCCCACCGAGCGGTCGAAGCGCACATCGGCGCTGGTGTGGCGGCCCGCGTGTTCTTCAAAGAGGTGCTGCACCCCTTCGGCGGTCAGGCGCTGGCTCAGCAGGCGCGCCCCCACCTGAAGCTGATATTCATCCGCCGCGCCAACATCAACAAACAGCAAACGCAAACTTCGCAGGGCTTCCAGGTAGCCCGGCTGCTCAGCCATACGCAGGGGGTCAAAGCGCAGCCAGCGCTGCCAAACGGTCCGGTTAAGCGCGCCAGAATCCAGGTGGATGGGCAGGTCGAAGCCCAAAAAGCTATCCGGGTTGGTGCCGTGGGCCATCGCCCAGCAGAGCGTCATCACCGTAGTCCAAAAAGGGCCATTCTTCGGCTGAATGTCGTTGACGTTGTTCAAAAAACTGGCCACCCCACCGTATTTCTGGAGGGCCTGGTGCAGCTCGGCCAGCTTGGGCAGGCAGGTGAACTCCCAATAGATGTCCCCGGAGTGGCAAGCCAGGGCCCCGAAGGTCTGCGGATTACGCATCCCCTGGACCAGCGCCCCATAGCCGCCGCTGCTAAAGCCCAGCACGCCCCGATGATCGCGGCTGGCGCGGGTGCGGTAGTGGTCATCCACAAACGGGACCACCTCCTGCACCAGATAGGTTTCGTATTTGCCCATGGCAGAGTCCAGATATTGCGAGCCGCCCAGCTTGGTCCAGCAATCCGGCATCACCAGGATGACCGGCGGGATCTCGCCCGCGTGGATGGCCGCATCCAGCATTTGCAGGGTGTTCGGCTGCCAGGGCTTCCAGTTCAGGAAGGCCGCGCCCGTGCTGCCATGCGCCGCCAGCAAATACAGCGAAGGGTAACGCTCCGTACGCGCACCATCATAAGCAGGCGGCAGGTAAACGGTGACCTCGCGTTCGTGCGGGTCGCCCAGGCGATTGTCCCGCAACGCTTCGCTGGTGAAGCTCAGTTGCTCAACCTGTCCATAAAGCTGCATGGTTTCATTGTAGCGAGCGCGATTCCGCCTGGCAAGCCGCGCTTGATCAGCGATTAACCACCATACCCGCGCCGCGCATTGCTCGCTATAATGCAGCCCCATGCGCCCGCAAAAACGCTCCTCCCTGCTCCGTCGCTGGCTAACGCCGCCGGGGGTGCTGGTCATCCTGATGACCGCCACCCTGCTGCGCTTTGACCGCCCCCTGATCCGCGGCGATGGCGTGGCTTACCTGGCCTGGGCCGATTCGCTGTTGCTGGATGGCGATGTGGACATGGCCAACCAGGTCGAGAAGCTGCGCTACGTCAACGACGAAAGCAAGGTCTACTGGGACGAGAGCCAGGGCAAATACGTCAATGTTTTTCCCTTTGGGGTGGCCATCATGCAGGCGCCCTTTTATGGCCTGGGCCATCTGGTGGCCCAACAGGGCTGGCTAGACCCCAACCACGCTTACTTCATCCAGCACCAGGGCGTCCCCCTGCCCTATAGCCTGCTGGTGATGCTGGGGGCCAACCTCTACGCCATCGGCGCGGCCTTGCTGGCTATCACCTGGCGCGCTGCCGCCTGGACGCCATGACCGCCGCGCTGTTGAGTTTTGCCTTCTTCCTGGGCACGCCGCTTTTTTATTACAGCACTGTCTCGGTGATGCACTCGCACAATACGGGGGCCTTTGCGCTTTCGGTTTTCTGGGGGTGCTGGCGCGGGCGCTGCCGCTGGAGGGCACACGCCGCGCCCAGCCGATGGGCGTGGGCTGGTGGGTGCTGTTGGGGGTGTGTGCCGG
>JAAUUD010000339.1 GCA_012031655.1 Anaerolineae bacterium
GCTCCCCAGCCGCGCGGCATCCGGCCATTATCAATCAGGGTGACTTTATCAGAGGCGATATCCTGCCCCAGCTTGCCCTGCAAGAAGGAGCGCCCCTTCTGCATGGCTTCGGCAGTCATGGCGGCGCCCAGGTAGGCCAGCAATTCGCCCGCCACCTGGGCATCAAAGACCACCGGGCACTTCTGCGTCTTGACAGGCTTGCCCCCCAGGATAGCCAGCACCCGCTGCGCCGCCCGCTCGCCAATGTTGCGCGGGTCGAGCTGGCTAAAGAAGGGCTGCACATCGAACTCCCAGCCCTCGCTCACGCCGTTTTCGTCACGCGCACCGCGAGCACCACGCCGCCCGCGTAGGTCTTGCCAAAGCTGCCCGCAAACCCGTTTGAATTGGCCAGATAGACGTGAAAAATGTTGTCAAAATACTGGGCCATCGGCACCAGGAAGATACGCGCATCGGCTTCTCTGGCGGCCTGGCTAGCCGTCTGGATAAACGCGACTTTTTGCTCGGTGCTTAGCCCGGCCAGCGATTCATCCCAGATAGCCAGGTCTTCTTCTGGGATAGGCTGAAGTGCAGGCAGGCCGCGCCGCTCATCTGGCGTGGCCACCGCCGCCAGTTCCACCGCCGCCCGCCAGGTTTTTTCTAACCCCTCGGCAGAGAAATCCGAGGTGTAGGCATAGCCCATCTTCCCGTCATTAATCACGCGCACGCCCAGCCCGCGCTCGCCAGATTGCGAGAGCTTTTCGACCTCGCCCTGGCTGATCTGAATGTCGGTTTCGACCTGATCCATGATGAACGCTTCGGCTTCCACGCCCTGCGCGGCAGCCTGCGCCGCGACCTGCCGGGCAATTTCCAGGTAATCCGTCATGAGATGCTCCTTGTTTGATGGTGTTGCCGGGTAGCTGTGGCGTGGGCCTAGCCCATGGCGCCGTTAACGGGTTCATCTGTGCCGCCGACCGTCACACGCGGCAGGCGCACCGTCGGCTGTCCGACGCTCACGCGGGCGGTCTGGCCCTTGCCGCACATGCCCTGCCCTGGGTCCAGCGCCAGGTCGTTGCCAATCATGTCGATCTCGCGCAGCACACTTGGCCCGTTGCCCATGATGGTCGCACCGCGCACCGGCGTGGTGAGTTTGCCAGCTTCGATGAGGTAGGCGACGGTCGCGTTGAACACAAAGTCGCCATTCGAGATTTCGGCCTGGCCCCCGGCCATCTCCGCAATATAGAGGCCACGGGCCGTCGATTCGATGATCTCCTGGGGATCGTGCGGGCCGTTGTCAATGAAGGTGTTGGTCATGCGCGGCATGGGCAGGTGGCGGAAGCTCTGGCGGCGTCCGTTGCCCGTGCTGGCCCGCCCATGCGGCGCGCTTCTTGCAGGTCCCACATATATTCGCGCAGCACGCCCTTCTCAATGAGCTGCGTCCGTTGAGAAGGGGTGCCTTCGTCATCAAAGCGGAAGGAGCCGCGCCGCGCCGCGATGGTGCCGTCATCCACCGCGCTCAGGATCGGCGCCGCGACCTGCTCGCCCACCTTGCCTGCATAAGCCGATTGCCCCTTGGTGATGAAATCGGCTTCCATCTGGTGGCCGCAGGCTTCGTGGAACAGCACCCCGCCCCAACCATTGGGCAGGACCACGGTCATCTCGCCAGCGGGGGCCGGGCGCGCATCCAGCATCTTGATGGCGGTCTCTGCCGCGCTTTGGATTTCTTCGACCAGGCTGCGCCGGTCCAGCAGTTCCAGGCCGCCCTGTGCCCCAAAGTTGCCGCTCGCCCGCTGAGTGATGCCATCGCGCTGGGCAATCACGGAAGAACGCAGTTCAACGAAGTTGCGGTCGTCGGTCACGTACACGCCATCCGAGTTAAAAATCCAGACCTTGCGGCTGAGTTCACTGTAAGCTGCGCGCACCTGCTTGATCGCCGGGTGATAGCCACGCGCCGCCACATCGGCATCGCTGAGCAACGCGGCCTTCTGGGCGATGCTCAGGTGCTCGAACGGCTTTTCCACCACAAAGCGCAGCGGGCTTTTCCGTTCGGTCAGGTCAACGATGCGCGCCGAGCCACTGCCCCGCCCAGCAGCCGAGGCTGCCTCCGCCGCGCGCAGCAGCGCCGCCTCACTCAGGTCATCTGTATAAGCGTAAGTAACCAGATTTCCGAAAAAAACGCGCACCCCTGCGCCACGGTCCACGCCACGCACGGCGTTCTCCAGCCGGGCATCCTCCAGGCTCAGCGCCAGAGAAACGCGATCTTCCACATAAATTTCAGCCAGGTCGCCCCCCGTGCGCAAGGCTGCCGCCAGCACCTTCTGGGCCAGTTCTAATGGGATCATCGTGCTCTTTCCTTGCTTCCATACCGATGTTGGAGATGATATTCTCATAAATGGGAACGGTCAATTAGCCAGTCGGGGTATCTTCCTCCGTTGCTTGTTCGGTTGCGTTGTAGTTAGTGCGGGTCCGCCGCCGCGATGCTCTCAAACTGGGCGCGCAGTTCGCGCTTGAGCACCTTTCCGGCGGCGTTGCGCGGCAGCACATCCGTGAACACAACCGTCTTAGGCACCTTGAAGCGTGCCAGGTTGGCCTGGCAATAGGTGATGATCTGCTCCGGGGAGAGGCTCGCCCCGGGCTTGAGCACCACCACGGCGCGGCCCACCTCGCCCCAGCGATCATCCGGCACGCCAATCACGCCCACGTCGGCCACGCCTTCCAGGTGAAAGATCACCTGCTCCACCTCCGCCGGATAGACGTTCTCGCCACCGCTGATGTACATATCCTTGTAGCGGTCCACGATGTAGATGCAGCCTTCTTCATCAATCATGCCCGCATCACCGGAATGCAGCCAGCGGTTGCCGTATTCATCCAGCGAGAAGCTCTCGGCGTTGGCCTCCGGGCGATTGAGATACCCTGGGGTGATGTTCGGCCCGCTGATGATGACCTCGCCCACGATGCCGGGCGGCACGTCGCGGCGCTCGGCATCCACCACGCGCACCCGCGTATGCAGCATCGGCTTGCCAACGGAGGTTGGTTTTTCCAGCGCGCGGCGCTTATCATCAAAAAAACGGTGGGGCTGGTTTCGGTCATGCCAAAAGCCCAGTTGGATGATGATCCCCGCGCGCGGCGTAGCGCTTTGAGCAAAGCGGCGGGCATCGGCGCCCCGCCACACCCCCAGGAATGGATGTGCTCCAGCGTGGTCGCTTCAAAATCCGCGTGCTGGCTGAGGAAGAGGTAAATGGCGGGCACGCCAAAGAAGTGCGTCACGCCCAGCGCCGGGTCGCTGATGCTCTGCAAGGTCAGGCCGGGGTCAAATTCGCGTGCGATGATGCTGGTCCCGCCACAGTGCACCAGCGGATTGCTATACAGGTTCAGGCCACCGGTGTGAAAGGTCGGCAACACCACATATTGCACGCTGTCGTGGTTGAGGCCCGTTGGCACGCTGATGTTTACCGCGTTATAAAGCGTCATCGCGTGGGTGATCTGCACGCCTTTCGGGTGCCCGGTGGTCCCAGCGGTATACATGATAGTCACCAGGTCATCATGGGTGGTCTGGGGCTGCATATGGGCTTCCGCCTCTGTCCCGGCGATGACCTCCGCCAGATGCGGATGCGAATCGCCGCCGGGGCAGGCTGGCCCAGGTCAATCCGCAAGGCCCGTTGCAGGGGTGAGTCCGCCAGCAAAGCCGGGATGCGGTCGCTGAATTCGTTATCGTAGAGGATCACACGCGGGGCGGAGTCGTTGAGGATGAACAGCAGCTCTGGCACAGCCAGGCGCCAATTGAGCGGCAACATCACCGCGCCGAGCTTGAAGCAGGCAAATTGCAGGGCAAAGTAGTCAGTCGAATTTTTGGCCAGAATAGCCACCCCATCGCGCCGCCTCACAGCCCATTCATCCCGCAGGAAGGCAGCCAACCTGCCCGTATAAGCGTTAAACGTGCCATAGTCAAAGTGGCGCCCGGTGCCCTGGTCGATCATGGCCAGTTTTTCGGGGGTGCGGTCCGCGTGAAAGGCTAACCAATCGGCTGCGAGGATCATAAAATGCACTCCAGAAGGGTTATTATTCGAAAAAAGGGTCTTGCCCGTATTGTAGCGCAGATTAGCCCCGCGCCGGAATCGCCAGGCCGGCGGAAGTGAAGCCGCTTCATGAGGCGCAGATGCCGCGCGGAGATTGCAGGCAGCGCAGATTAATTGGGGTGGGGCGGCGGGGATGCCGCCCCCAGGGCTACACGGTGGCTTAGACCAACAAGCGGATCGGGTCTTCCACCAGGTTTTTGTAGTATTGCATGAACTCCGCACCCTGGCG
>JAAUUD010000340.1 GCA_012031655.1 Anaerolineae bacterium
ATGTCCACGCCGCCGAGGTGTGCCGCCGTCTGGCGCATCTCATCAACGCCCGTTTGACGCTCATCCCCGCCCCGGGGATCGTGGGCAGCGAGGAGATGAAAACCGTGGTGATGGCGGATAGCTACGTGCAAAGCGCCTTTAAGCAATTTGCCAGCATCAATGTGGCGTTTATCGGCATTGGCGTGCCCTCGGCAGAGTCCGTTCTGATGCGCGATGGCTCGATCATCACCCAGGCAGAGCTAACCATGCTACAGGCACGCGGCGCGCTGGGCGATGTTGTCTTGCGCTTTTTTGACCAGGACGGGCAACCGATCATCTCCGAAATTGATAACCGCGTCATCGGCATCACCCCTGGAGGAACTGCGCCAGATCAAACGCGTGGTGGGGGTGCGGGTGGCCCCAAAAAGGATGAGGTGGTGCTGGCTGCGTTGCGCGGTGGCCTGATCAACGTGCTCATTACAGACACCGGGCTGGCCGCCCGCATTCTGGAACAAAACGAATAAACCCAAGGAGGGGGGAATGGACACTACAGGAATACTGGAACAGGCCCGGGCCGTGCTGGAACGCGAGAGCGCCAGTGTGGCCGCCCTGACCCAGCAGCTTGACGAAAGTTTTGCAGAGGTGGTGCGCCTGCTGCTGGCCTGCGAAGGGCATGTGCTGGTGGGCGGTTCGGGCACCTCAAACGCGATTGCCCTGCGCTTTGCCCATCTGCTTTCGTGCTGTGGCACACCAGCGCTGTTTATCCATCCCGGAGACGCCCAACACGGCGCCGCTGGGGCCGTCACCGCGCGCGATGTGGTCATCGCCATTTCCAAGGGGGGCCGCACCGCCGAGGTCAACGCCCTGGCGCGCATCGCCAAAGAACGCGGGGCCAAGCTGGTGGCCTTCACTGAAAAACCGGAGTCTGAGCTGGGGCAAATGGCCGACGCGGTGCTCCAGGTGGTGGCCCAGCCGGGCGTAGACCCCTACGGGATGATTGCCACGGGCAGTTCGTTGACCAATGCCGCCATGTGCGACGCCCTATGCGTGACCCTGCTGGAGCTACGCGGCTACAGCGAAGCCGACTTCAGCCAGACCCACCCCGGCGGCGCGGTGGGGCACCTCATCGAGGAACGCAAAGGGGCAACCCCATGAAAGCAGCCGTCTACCGTGGTCCTGGGCAGGTGCAGTGCGAAACCGTGCCCGATCCCGTCCTGACGCCGGACAGCGTGCTGCTCAAGGTGACGGCCTGCGGCATCTGCGGCTCGGACCTGCGCACCTATCGCCACGGGATGCGCGGCAACCTGGATTTTCAAATTCTGGGGCACGAGATTTCGGGCGTGGTGGCCGCCATGGGCGAGCAAGTGAGCGGCTACGCCGTGGGGGATCGCCTGGCGGTGGCGGCGGATGTGCACTGCCACCAATGCTACTACTGTAAAAAGGCGCTCTATAACCTGTGCGAGAACTGGCGGCTCATTGGCACCCACCTGCCCGGCGGCATGGCCGATTACCTGCTGCTCACGCCAGACATCCTGACGCACGGCATTCTCCACCGCATCCCCGATAGCCTGGCGGACCTGCCCTCGGCGCTCGCTGAGCCGGCGTCCTCGGTGATCTGGGCGCAGCAGTTGTTGCAGATTGAGCCGGGCGAGGTGGTGGTGGTCTTTGGCGATGGCCCCATCGGTGCCCTGCAGGTGCAGGTAGCCCAGGCGCGTGGCGCCAAAGCCGTGGTGATTGGCCTGACGGGCGGGCGCCTGGAGATGTTCCGCGAGCGCGACCTGGGCGCGTGGAAGGTCTTCAACAACGACACCGATGATGTGGTGGCCGAAGTGCGAGCACTCACAGAAGGGCGCGGCGCTGATGCGGCCATCGTGGCGGCCCGGCGCGCGCTGCCCAGGCCCAGGCGGTGAACCTGGTTCGCAAGCGTGGGCGCGTGGCCCTGTTTGGTGGCCTACCCAAGCACGACCCCATGACCGAACTGGATAGCAACCGCATCCACTACGACGAGATCAGCGTGCTTGGCACGTTTTCCTACCACCCGGATATTCACGCCGCCGCGCTGGACCTGCTCGACCGCCGTTTGATCCGGGCGGAAACGATCATCACCGCCACTTATCCGCTAAGCGAGGCCGAGGCGGCGTTTCAGGCCGCGCTCAACGCCACCGAACTAAAGGTCGTCCTGATTCCTGAAGGAGATTGAGAGGCTACGATGTTTGGACTATCAACCGAAATGAAACGTATGGAAGAAGCGCGGCGCACGATCCCCGTGGGGCTGGTGGGAGCAGGGCAGATGGGCACGGACATCGTGAGCCAGGTGGCCCTCATCCCCTCCCAGGAGGTGCTGATCACGGCTGACATCATGCTGGACCGGGCCGTGGATGCATACAAAATCGCTGGGCACCCGGCAGAGCGCGTGGTGGTGGCAGAAACCCTGGACGACGTCAACCGCGCTCTGCTCAAAAATCTGCTGGTGCCGCGGCGGACTATCGCCTGGTGACCGACGCGCCGATGGTGGAAGCCGTGATTGAATCGACCGGCCACCCGGAAGTCAGCGCCCGTTCCATTCTGCGGACCATTGTCCAGCGCAAGCACATCATCACGATGAGCGTGGAGATGGACATCACCGTGGGGCCGCTGATGAAGTGGTTTGCGGACCAATTCGGCGTGATCTATGCGGTGGGGGCCGGGGACGAACCGACCGCCCTCTACGAACTCTATGATTTTGCCACCGCCCTGGGCTTGACCATCGTGGCGGCGGGCAAGGGCAAAAATAACCCGCTCAACCGCGAGGCCGTGCCAGAAGACCTGGCCGAAGAAGCCGCCCGCCGTGGCCTGACCCCCGAAATGCTGATCGAGTTTGTGGATGGCTCCAAGACGATGATTGAGATGGCCTGCGTGGCCAACGCAACCGGGCTGGTGCCAGACGTCTTTGGGATGCACGGGCCGCGCATCAACATCGCGCAGTTCAAGGATGTGTTTGCGCTCCAGGCCAACGGCGGCGTGCTCACTCAGCATGGTGTGGTGGACTATGTGATTGGCGACCTGGCGCCGGGGGTTTTCCTGGTCTTTACCACCGACCAACCCCGCCTGCGCGAAGCGCTGGTGCTGCGCGACATGGGGCATGGGCCGAATTATGTACTGCTGCGCCCCTTCCACCTGTGCAGCATGGAGGTCCCGCTTTCGGTGAGCCAGGCTGTGTTGCAGGGGCGCTCCACCATGGCCCCAGGGCGGCGCCTGGTGGCAGAAGTCGCCTCGGTAGCCAAGCGCGATCTGGAGCCGGGGACCGTGCTGGAACGCATTGGTGGCCGCACCCACTATGGCATGACCGACCGCTACGAACGCGCCGCCGCGCAAGGCGCCCTGCCGCTGGGCATCGCGCGGGATTGTGTGGTGCGCCGTCCAGTGGCCAAGGGCGAGGTCATCACCTATGACCATGTAGACCTGCCTGCGGACTCGACCGTGATTCAGTTACGCCAGTTGCAGGACCGCTGGATGGCCGGGGAAGTCCACGAGGCCGACGTGCTCAGCCAGATGATCGCCCTGGCTGCCAACGCCTGATCCGACCAGAAGGGAAAAGCTGTGTCGTACCTCATCGGGTTAGACATCGGGACGACGGGCTGCAAGGCGGCGCTCTTCCAGGCCGATGGCGTGCTGCTGGCGAAAACCAGCCGGGAATATAGCATCCAGATGCCGCAGCCGGGTTGGGCCGAGCAGGATGCCGAACGGGTGTGGGCGTTGGCCCAGGCAACCCTGCACGAATTGGTGGAGCTGAGCGGCGTCACGGATGTGCTGGCGCTGGGCATCTCGGCCCAGGGCGAGGCCGTGATCCCGGTCGATGCACAGGGGACCGCCCTGCGCCCCGCCATCCTGGGGATGGACACCCGCACCGAGGCGCAAAATGCCTGGCTGCGGGAGCGCCTGGGCGCGGAGCAGCTTTTTGAAATAACCGGGATGCCCGTGCACACCATCAACACGCTGCCCAAGCTGCTCTGGTTGCGCCTGCACGAGCCAGACCTGTGGCGCAACGCAGCGCACTTTCTGCTCTACGAAGATTTTCTGATCCACAAACTGACTGGCGAGCGCGCCGTGAGCCACTGCCTGGCCTCCCGCACCCAGCTTTTTGACCTGCGCGCCAACGCCTGGCCGGCGGCCCTCCTCGCAGCGGGTTCGCTCTTGGTGGCGACCGGGGAACGCCACGAAGCCAAGGTGCTGTACGACGAGTACGTGCTCGGCCTGACCGCGCTGCAGATGCACACGCAACGCGAACTCGCCTGCATCACGCTGGCGTGGCCGCTGGAAG
>JAAUUD010000341.1 GCA_012031655.1 Anaerolineae bacterium
GATCCGCCCGAATGCGCCGGATATCCGGAATGGGCGCGTGCTGGATGGCATGCTGCAACAGTTCTGGACGGTCTCCCTGAAAGGCAGCGTCCCGGCCAGCATTTCATAGAGCGTCACGCCCAGCGCCCAGATGTCTTCCGTGGGCGCGGTGGGCTGAAAGCTGTAGGTTTCGGGCGCGATGTAGGCTGGGGTGCCTACGACGTTAAACATGGCGGTCAGGCGCTCTTCTTCTTGCATAAAGCGTGCGATGCCAAAGTCGGCCAACCGGGCAGAAAAATCGCGGTCCAGCAAAATGTTGCTGGGTTTGATGTCTCGGTGGACGATGCCGTGCTGATGGGCGTATTGCAGCGCGTCGGCCACATCCAGTGCGATCTGCATGGCCAGTGGCACGGGCAGGCGCCCACGTTCGCGCAGCAGGTGGTCCAGGGTGCCCTGTGGCAGATACTCCATCACGATGTAGTTAAAGTCGCCCTGCTTGAACATATCCAGCAGGCCAACGATATGCCCATGCGAAAGGCGCCGCAGGGCTTCGCCTTCGCGCTGGAAGCGCCGCCAGGCCAACAGTTCATCCGCCCCGCCCCGCGCCAGCAATTGCTTGATGACCACCGCCTGGCCGGTCTGCGCATCCAGGCCCCGGTACACAAAGTGAATGTCGCCGTGCTTCAGGATTTCTTCCAGCACATAGCGCCCATGCAAAGGTTCGGGCTCGCCACTTTTGTGGCTGAGCACCGGCGGCATCCGAATGAGCGCCAGTGGCTCCATGGGCAGGTGACGGATGACCTCGCGCAGCACTTGTTCGTAGACCGGGTTGCGGATGATGGCGTTTTCGTAGCGGTTGCGTTTGATGCAGCCCAGCAACCAGGCTTGCATTAACCCCTGGTTATGGTAGGCAAAGCGGATGCTGGTTTGTTGATCCAGCAAGGCGCGGATGATGCTCAGGGCGCGGGGCATGCCTTCTAGCTTGTGGCTGAGGCTGCTAAAGAGGTCGTCTTCGCGCAGGTGAAAGGTCGCGATCTGATCGACCTGTGCCGGAGAGATCAGCCCCTTGGGGTGTTGCCCCCCCAGCAGGGCGCAGAGGCGTTGGGTCAGGTAAACATCGCCTTCGGTCCACTCCATCAGGCGGGCGGCGGTGTCTGTGGAGGTGCTGCGCTGCGCAGTGGCCAGCTGATTAACCAGCGGGCGGGTATCTTCGGCATCTTCGATGTAGACTTTTTCTGCCACGCGAAAGGGCGAAATCGTCTGGTCTGCGATGAGGTCGTTTGGGTTGTAGCTGCCTGCCAGCACACAGGTAAAGCGCTCCCAGCGGCTATCCATCCCGCGTTGTTCGTGCAAGAGGCGCAGGGTCGCAAAAAAGTTGCTGCGCACGCCCGGCGGCACCAGTTCCACCGCATCCAGCAGCACCACCAACGCCCGGCGCCCCAGGGGGCCATCCAACGCCTGGCTGAGCGCAATTTGCAGGGCAACACCATCTTCCAGCGGGCGGGTTGCGCCGGGTAGCGCCCCGCCGGAGTTGCGTTGCAGGTTCTCCCAAAAGGCCGTAAACCAGGCTTCGCCCTCCAGGTGCGTTAGCGCGCTGCAATTAACAAAGCTCACGCAATAGCGCTGGGGGTACTGCGTCAGGTTGCGCCACAGCCGCAGCAACATGCTGGTTTTGCCCGAAAGCCGGGGGCCAATCAGGGCTACATAGCCCAGCTTTTTGACCCACCGCTCCAGCGCCAGGTCTGCTGGCCGGGCCAGGTAGAGGGCCGCATCACTTTCTTTGAGGGGGCCGCGCGTTTTGAACTCCATAGGTCGCCGCTTCTTCTGCCAGGCTATGCAGGATATCCAGAATGGCCAGGCGTTTATCGGTCATTGTGTCCAGAATGGTGGGAAAGTACACCGGCTGGAGCCGGTAGACCTGCCCACCATGCTGCTCGATGAAATTGTACAACACCAGGTCCGAGATCACATCCTGTTGCACCTGGCGTGGGGTGACGTGTGGCAGGCCGATAGTGTGCAGCATGTTGAGCAGGTCTTGTAGGGTCAGGTCGCGCTGATTTTCTGGCCAGAGCAAGGTCACCAGTTTGGCGATGGGGTGCATCTGGCCCCAGATGGTTTCTACGATATCCTGTTGCAGGTGGTGCTGGTCCAGCGCCAGGCCCAGGTGTTGGTGCAACAGCAACGAGGCTTGCTTGTCTTCATCGAAGATCGCCACCAGTTCATGGCCAATGGTTTGCACGATGTTCGGGTGACCAGCAGAAATCTCGAAGATGCGGTGGATGAGCGCATCAGCATTTTCTAGCCAGATGTTCAGCATCTCGAAGGGTTCGCTGATGAGCCGCCGCGTGATCTCCAGGTTGAGCGGGCGCAGGCGGATGATCTTGGGGAAGTTGAACAGCACCGAATGCGCGTTGGAAATCGAGCGCATCAGCAGCTTCTCGCCACTGAAGACAAACTGGCACAGGTTGGGGTTAGAAAGCGCGCGAAAGGTGCGAAAGAGCGGCTCATCAAAGCGCCCGGCCTGGTCGGTTTCCAGCAGGCGGTCCACTTCATCCAGCAGAAAGACGGGCTTTTTGCCGTGGTGCTGCCGCGTGAGGTAGGTCACCACTTCGTCAAAGCGGACGGGGTCCGTGGCTTCTTCCACCGGGACGCCCCATTCCAGCGCAATCCGGCGGAAGAAGTGCGCGTGCTTGAGCACGTTGGAGCAATCCATGTAGAAGGGCATCAGCGGGCCGCCGTCCCGCGCGGCCTGGTCCAACTCCCGAAAGAGCTTTTGCAGGGTGGAGGTTTTGCCGATGCGCCGCCCCCCCAGCAACACCACGCTGTTTCCCGCAGTTTGGCGCGGGCATCGGCAATTTCCTTTTCGCGCCCATAGAACATAACATCCGGCACCGGGGCGCGGGTGAAGAAGGGCGAAATGGCCGTGATGTGCACGTGGTTCACCACCAGGTCGCGCAAAGCATAGAGCGGCTTGGGCGCATTGAGCACATGCTTAAAGTCCATCTCTGAGAGCGCCACCGGCAGGTAGCCCTGCTCGGTGATGGGTTGCAGGATTTCTGCGATATCCGGGCGGCCCACCATATTCACCAGGAAGAAGAACTTCTCTTGCAGGTCGTGGTTGGCCAGCACGCGCACCAGGTCTTCGGTGATGTCGTGGCCCGTGCGCTGGGCGATCAGAAAACGAAGGTGGGGCGCTCTGGCGGGATGCGCAGGCGGAAGGGCTTAATCGGGGATCATGGCCAACTGGATGTCTGGCACCGGGCTTAGCCAGAGCTGCGTTTGCCCGGCGGCGCCTTGCGGGTTCAGCGCTGTGGCCAACATCTGGATCAGCCCGTTGAGGTGGCTCTGCGCGGCGGCAGGGCTGGTTTGCAGGGCGCGCAGGGTGTCTTCCCACAGGCGGGCGCCTTCGGTGCGCAGGCGGCTATGGCTCAGGTCCGGCAGCACGCTTTCCCAGCGCCGATCAATGTGCAGCGGCACGTTTTCGGCGCTGACGCGCGCATAGGCGCGGGGGTATTCCTCCCGCAGCACCTTCACCATATCCGGCGCGCAACCGTGCATCATGCGGATGAGCAGCACTTCGTCCGGGTCCATCAACGGGATGTGCTGCTGGAGGATGAGGGGGTTGGAGGCCCGTGGCAGCAGGCTAAAAGGGCGGGGTGCCTCGCGGATGTACTCCAGCAATTGGGGCGGCACCTGCACTTCGGGATGCAGTTCTGGCACCACCCGCGCCAACCAGGCCGGGGCGGCGTTTTCCTGGGCCCGGGCCAGCGCCGCCTGCACCAGATTGCCGTTCTGACCCGCCAGCGCGAAGTCGTGCAGGGCGGCAAAGCTGGCGTGCGGTTGGATCATCAGCCGGGTGGGTTCCAGAATCTCCATCGGAAAGCGCTGAAGCTGGCTGGTGGGCAGCAGGTCGCGCTTATCCCAGCGGCTAAAGACCTCCGCAACCAGGCGGGGTAAGGTGGAATTGCCCAGCGAAGGCAAAGAGCGCAAGCCCTCGTTCATCCATTGAAGGGTGGAAAGCGTGCCCCCCGGAAAGCCAGGGCCGTTGGCGGTGGCCTGGTCCAGCGCAGCGCGGAGTTGAGCGCCCAACTCGTCCAGAGTTTGGAGCTCGTGCGGAAGCTGGTCGATGGCGTACTGCATCCGCTCGATGAGGTTCCGTAACACCTGTTGCACTTCTTCCCAGTAATCTAAGCGGACCTGCGCCCCAATCCACTCGGTTAGCGTGGGGATGAGGTCCGCAGCGATGCGGTCCATGCCATCGCTATCGCGG
>JAAUUD010000342.1 GCA_012031655.1 Anaerolineae bacterium
GGGCAGCAACTCTGGCGGCACCCTGGCGGGGATGTCCACGTTATAATCGTGGTGCTGGATGATGCCCCATTCCTCCGGCGGCCAATACTTGATCCAGGCCCGGCCCACCAGATGCTCGCGCTGGATGGCTCCAAAGCGAGTGCTATCCTGGCTTTCGTTCCGGTTATCGCCCAGCACAAAGTATTCATCTTCACCCAGCAGCCAGGCTTTATCACGGCACAGGCTGCTGGTGCAATAGGCGCGGATGTACGGTTCTTCGATCAGCACGCCGTTCACGTAGACCCGTCCATCGCGCATCTGGATGAACTCGCCCGGCAGGCCGATCAGGCGCTTGATGAAGTCGCGGTCGGCGTCGCGTGGGTAGTGGAAAACCACAATATCACCGCGTTGGGGGCTGCCCGCGATGTAATCCAGGCGGCTCACGATGACGAATTCCTCGCCCTGAAAAGTGGGCACCATGCTTTCGCCCTCCACCACAAAGCGCGCCGTGGCCAGGTTCACCAGCGTATAAATGCCGATGATGAGCAGGAGGGTTTCCAGCACTTCGCGCAGCAGGGAACGCCCGCCCAACCCGCCAGGGCGCTCTGGGCGTTCTTCGGAAACCAGAAAATCGGGTTGGGTGTCCAAAAGCGTTTTCTCACTTCCTAATTCGCAGAAAGTGCGGGCAAGCTGCTACAAGCGCCGCTCAACTCGACCCAGTCCGTGTTGCGGATGAGCCACGCTTCGCCGCTGGCCCGCCGCACCAGCAACCATTCTTCCCCACGTGGGTTGAGGTTGGTGCCCAGCACCGTGACCTGCTCGTTGAGGGCATAGCGCCCGCTGGAGCTGTAGTTGGTGCCGGGTCCGGTGCGCACCCGCAGATTATCAATCAACACCCGCCCCCGGCAGTCTGTGCTGTTGAGCGGTGCCGCCTGCGGTTGGCCGCTGGCTGGGTTGGTGACTGTTTCGCCCCGGCCCACAACCTCCAGGCTCAGGGTTGCGGGTTCGCTGGCCACGCCATCCCGATAGGCCACCACCGAGAGCGCAAAGGTGCCGCGTCGGTCGGGTTGCCAGCGCAGCAATGCCTCGGCCTGGGTGGCTGGCTCTGGAAACGACTTGGTGCTGCTGACGCGATTCGCCACCTGGAGCTGCAAAAAGGTGATGCCAACGGCGTCCTGGGCGGCAATCTGAATATCAACGGCATCGCCCACCACCACCTGCTGGCCAGATTGTGGCGCGATGATCTGCACAGTGGGCGGCGCCAGGTTGGGGTCACCACCCCACCGCCAGACACCTCGCCAGGGCCAGGCGGCACGGGCGTGTCCTGCTCCGCCACCTGCAACGAGCAAGCCAGCGCGCCCAACATCAGCACCCCAAGCAAACGCACCATCCAGCGCATCAGGGGGTCGCCGCGCTCACAACAATATCGAGGAAGGCGCCGTTATCACTCTCGTTGCTCTCCGCAATGTTATTGCTGGAATCCACAAAGACCTCCAGGCGATAGGTCCCCGGGCTGCCAAAGGTCACCGTCAGCCCATCAATATTAGATTGGGCGCCCGGCTGAAGTTCGTTGATCACATAGTCAAAAGCGGTGCCATCCGGGAAGAAAATGGTGACGTTAAAGGCCCCAGTAGGCGCGTTGCCAGCGTTACGAACCTGCAACAGGTACGAAGAAACCACTTCGCCCCCGGCCAGGGTAATGCTCGAGGCGCCGTTGAGCGTGGCCACCACCAGGTTCGGCTGTTGCTGGGCCTGCTGGAGCGGCGTTGGGCTGGCCACCGGCGTGGGCGAGGCTGGCGGCGTGGTCACGCTGAGGTTGCAATTCCCCAGCAGCGCTGTGTAGGCTGCGCTCACCCAGCCGCGCGTCCCCCCCTGGTTAACCTCTAACCAGCTTCCATCCGAGAGGCGCCCCACAGCGGGCACTTCAGCAGCCAGGCTCAACTGACTGAGCACCGGAAACGTCGTGCCGGGCCCGGCGCGCATGTTCAGGGCATTCACATCCACGCGCACACGGCAGGCGGTGTTGTTGCTGGCAGGAGCAGCAACAGCCCCCCGCGCCGCCACTGCCCGCCGGAGCCGCCTGGGGTGGCGCGCTGAGCGGGGTCGGTTGGGTGACAGCCGCGCCGCCCGCCTCGGTGACGCTGATGGTTACGGTGCCAGGCTCGCTGGCGGTGTGCCACGGTAGGCAATCACGGTCAGGGTCAGGCTGGGGTTGGGCACGGCGGCCACATAGTCCAACAACACGGTCAGGCTGCGCTCGCCGCCGGGCGCCTCGGAGGTCTGGCTGTCCACAATCACGTTATTCACGCGCAGTTCCACGCGCGAGACGCCGCCAGAGCTATCCTCTGCCTGGGCCTGCACGGTGACCGTCTGCCCCACGCGAAAGCTGGCCCCGCCCTGCGGTTGCAAAACGCGCACGCTGGGCCGCCCGCCGCCCCCAGAAACGACCGGGGTCGGGTTCGATTCGCTGGTGGTGAGCGTGCAAGCCAGGGTGGCGAGCAGCAACACACATAACATCAACACACAGGAACGCATCCGCCGATCGCTCCCCAAAGGTCCACTTTACCCTCAAATTTTAAGCAGCAATGCGGCACTTGGCGAATCACCTTCCACTACAACAGCAAAACCCCGGCGGGCTGCCGAGGTTTTGAGCGCAGAGCACAAGCGCGAAGGACGCAGCTAGCTGATGGGGTCTTTATAGATGATGTAGCGCCCCATGTCGTCGCCCTTGGCGATGCAGGTGGCCATGTCCACCTTAAATTCGTGCCCACCAGAAACCCAGCGCAGCCCCTCTTGCAACACGCCCTGGCCCGTGTAGCACACCGGCTTATCCGCCTGGCGTTGCCAGCACATCGGGCAGCGCTCCAGGGTGTAGACGTAGTGGTCGCTTTCTTCATAGACGTTGGAAATCTGGTCTGAGAACTGGGTGAAGATGTTGGCCATGGCGGGCAGGCCAATCTTGAGCTTGGCCGGGAGGGGCAGCACTTTAAAGGCCAGGTCGCCCACACCAGCCAGCGCCCCAAAGCCGCGCAGCCCTTCTCGCAAAGGCAGCACGTCCCGCGCGCAGGGCCAACCCACGCCCGCCACGCGGCCCATACATGTCTTCCAGAGCCACCATCAACGCCGTAAAGTCTGTAAAGTCGAAAGCTTTTTCCAGGTTATCCGGTGGGTAATTGCCAATATATTCTGACAAGCCCGCCAGGTTCAAAATGGCGTTCAGGCCATTCTTACCCATAATCTCTTCCATGGCTTCCAGGGTAATTCGGGCGAGCTTATTGGGGTAGTACAGACCGCTCTTTTCCGCCATTGTGACTCTTTTTCCTCCGAATCATGAAGCTTTACGGCGACTTGGTAGTTTGCCGGCAAGCGACCAACACAGTCAGCTTCCTTTATCGCTCGTTTGGCACCGCAACCTTGCGTGGCCGCCCACAGCTTGCATGAACCTCACTGGACACGGCAGGCCGATGATCGCGAATAAAGGGCATTGGGAAGGAACATCCATTTCGCTTACCAAGACCGTGCATAGTATAGAACAGCCCCCACAAAAATGCAAACAAGCCCCGCGCTATTTTAAGCCAAGCAGTTCCAGCACCAGGATGCTTTCTTCCCGCCCACGCAGGGGCAGGTTGCCCAACTGCCGAAAACTGGCTTGCTTGGCCAGGCGCCGGGCAAAGCTTTCGCTCACCAGGATTTGCCCAGGCCGGGCGGCTTCTTGCAGGCGTTGCGCCACGTTGACTGTATCGCCAATGGCGGTGTAGCTCATGGCCTGGGCCGCGCCCACATAGCCCACCACGGCCTCGCCCAGGTGCAGCCCAATGCCAAAGTTCAGGCCGCCCTTGCGCTCCTGATTCAGGGTGTGGACCGTCTGTTGCAGCGCCAGCGCGGTTTCGGCGGCGCGCAGGGGGTGGTCTGCCTGCGTGGTGGGGGCGTTGAACAGCGCAATAACGGCATCCCCCAGGAATTTATCCAGCGTGCCTTCCCGCGCAAACACAACCTGCACCACCACGGCAAAATATTCGTTCAGCAACTCCACCACTTTTTCGGGCGGGGCTTTTTCTGCAAAGGTGCTATACCCGCGCAAATCCGCAAACATCACGCTGATCTCGCGGCGCAGCCGCCCAGGCCCAGGTCTTGTGGCGAGTTCAGCACGCTCTCTACCACGCTGGGCGCCACAAAGCGCTCAAAGGCGCGGCGGATGTCGGTTTTTTCGTCCTCTTTTTGCTGGCCCAGCGAGGTATAGTGCAGGGCATTCTGGTAGGAAATCGCCGC
>JAAUUD010000021.1 GCA_012031655.1 Anaerolineae bacterium
GCCGCGCCCACCCACAGCACACCCGCCAGGCTAAAGAGGTTGAGCGGCCCCAAAATGGTAAGACCGCCCAGCCAGCCCCAATAGGCAAAGAAGAACGAGCCACTCTCACCGCGCAGCAGTTCTGGCAGGCTGATTGGCGCCTCGCGCAGGCCCACCGTGCGCGCCATGTGCGCGTTGCCGAAAAAATCGCCGTAGAGGTTGAGATTACGGGCGTACCACCAGCCCAGCCCGCCCAGCCACACCATCACAAAAAGCAGCGCTGCCCCCATGATCCAGGTGCGCGGCTGGCGATCTCGCCAGATCGTCAGGGCAATGGCCAGGCCCATCGGCGCGAACAGGAGCGTTCCGCTGACTTTGGAAGCTGCCGCCAGCGTGCCCACGACGGCCATCGCCAGTGCGCGTTGCCAGCTAAAGCCGCAGCGCCAGGTGCTGAGCGCCAGCGCCAGGCCAGTTGGCACCAGCGCATTGACCAGATTATCGTTGTTGACTGAGCCGGTGATGGACAGAAACATGGGGTTAAAGGCGCTCAGGAAGGTCGCCAGTAGGGCCACGCCGGGGCGCGCTGGAACAGCCAGACGCGCCACCAGAAAGGTCATCCAGATTGCCCCAGGTGCCCAGCAGCACGCTCAGGCCGCGCACCAGGCGCAGGTGCAAGGGCGTCCCGCGCCAGGGGAAGCGCTCTGCCCCCCAACCAGGCAGCACGAGGTTCTGGTTATGCGTGGCCAGGCCCACGCCCGATTGCGTATGCGGGTTGGGTTCCAGAGCGCGGGACAGGTCGGAACGCTCGAACGGCGCGATGATCAGCGCCGCCAGCACATAATAGAGCGGCGGTTGGGCGGCTTGCCAGTCCCAGGCATTGGGGCGGTTGGGGTCCTGAACCGGGAGCTGGCCGGTCCGGGCGATGAAATCCGCCACGGGATAGTGCCGCACCTCGTCGGAGACCTCAAAGATTGGCTGCACAACAGCATAAGCCAGCGCCAGCAAGCCAAACAGTGCGGTGAGCACGGTGCGGCGGCGCAGGAGGGCGCGCGGCGTGGGGGGCAGATAGAGTAGCGGCATGGGGACAGGCCGAGCAACGGAGCGGAAGACTAGCCGAGGATCTGGCAGGTGGCAGTGGCCAGGGGCCACGACCTTGCCCGCAGGGTTGCGCACCGTTGCGCTAAAGTGTAGATAGGTGCGGGTGCGTTCCAGCAGGCGCGCTTCGACCTCGATGGTGGCATCTTGGGGCGTGACCGGGCGCACAAAGGTCGTGCTCAGCTGGGTTGTGGTGCTGGGCGGCGCCACCAGGTAGCTCAAAGGGCCGATGGTGTTGTCTACCGCCGCCACCAGCATTCCGCCCTGCATCATGCCCAGGGGGTTCTGGTAGCGTTCCAGCACCGGAAAGCGCACCACCAGGCGCGCAGGGTCTTCATCATAGGCCAACAACTCGCCTTGCATATCCCGAAAAATGTTCGGCGGCACCGTGACGCCAGGGACACCTGCCGCCAGGGCTTCCATGTGTTGCAAGAGGGCCTGGGCGCGTGCTTCTGAAGTCATCTGCATGGGCTCGCTGGTGATCATGGGCCTGGGTGGGGCGGCACAGATGCCCCGCCCCGCCAGAGGCTCAATGAACTTAGTTTTCGGCCTGGGCCTTCTCATAGGAGGCGATAGCGTCCTCAATCGGGCCCTTCATGTAAAAGTGCGATTCCGCGACGTGATCTAGTTCGCCATCGAGGATCATCCGAAAGCCGCGCACGGTATCCCCAATGCGGACGTACTTGCCCTCAATGCCGGTAAACTGGCTGGCTACCTTCATCGGCTGGGTGAGGAAGCGCTGAACCTTGCGGGCACGCGCCACCACCAGCTTATCGTCTTCGCTCAGTTCGTCCACGCCCAGAATGGCGATGATGTCTTGCAGTTCGCGGTAGCGCTGCAACACATTCTTGACCTCGTTGGCGGTGCGGTAGTGTTCGTCCCCTACGATAAGCGGGTCCAGCACTTTGCTGGTGCTGGAAAGCGGGTCCACCGCTGGGAAGAGCGCCTGGGCGGCCAGGGAACGCTCCAGGGCAATGGTCCCGTCCAGGTGGGTGAACACGGCCACCGGCGCAGGGTCGGAGTAGTCGTCTGCGGGCACGTAAACGGCTTGCATCGAGGTGATGGAGCCCTTGCGCGTGCTGGTGATGCGCTCCTGAAGCTGGCCCATCTCGTCGGCCAGGGTGGGTTGGTAACCCACGGCGGAGGGCATGCGGCCCAACAACGCAGATACCTCGGACCCCGCCAGGGAGAAGCGGAAGATGTTATCAATGAACATCAGCACGTCCTTGCCCTGGTCGCGGAAGTACTCGGCCATGGCCAGGCCAGAGAGGGCCACGCGCAGGCGCACGCCAGGCGGCTCGTTCATCTGGCCAAAAACCATTGCCAGCGACTTGAGCACGCCACCTTCTTCCATTTCCTGGTAAAGCTGGGTGCCTTCGCGGGTGCGTTCGCCTACGCCCGCAAACACCGAGAGGCCCGAATGCTCGCGCGCGATGGAGTCGATCAATTCCATGATGGTGACAGTTTTGCCCACGCCCGCGCCACCAAACACGCCCATCTTCCCGCCCTTGGCAAAGGGCGCGATGAGGTCAATCACCTTCAGTCCGGTTTCGAACACTTCGGTTGCGGTGGCCTGATCCTCGTAAGGCGGCGCTTTGCGATGGATGGGGTAGCGCTCCACGTTTTCTTCCAGCGGGCGGCCATCAATCGGGCGGCCCAGCACGTTAAAAATGCGCCCCAACGAGGCATCGCCCACCGGCACACGGATGTAGTCGCCCGTGCCATAGGCCACATCGCCGCGCCGCACACCTTCGGTGGAGTCCATCGCCACGCAACGGACTTCGCCGTTGTCCATGTGGAGTTCCACTTCCAGAATCAGGTCGTCGCCATTCGGGCGCGGGGCGCGAATCGCATGGTAGAGGTCGGGCAACTCGGCGCCTTCGGGAAAGGCCACATCAACCACGTTGCCCAGCACCTGAATAACTCCGTCCTTCAGCTTCTGCCATGAGTCCTTTTGCTCCTCAAGCTTTCTGATACAAGTCGTCTAATAGGGTCAGGTTAGGCGGATGCGCCCGTTGTTTTGGCTGGGGGCCTCCTGGCCCTTGAGTGCCTCCACGCCGCCCACAATGTCCAGAATTTCGCTGGTGATGGCAAGCTGGCGGGCTTTGTTGTATTCCAGGGTCAAGCCTTCAACCAGCACGCCGGCATTGTCAGACGCATTCCGCATGGCGACCATACGTGCAGCGTGTTCGCTGGCGCGGGCTTCTAGCGCCGCTTGGTAGAGGTTAAGCGTCACGAAGCGCGGCACGATTTCATCCAGAATGGCGTTGGCGCTGGGTTCGTAGACGTATTCCCGATTGATGATCGTTTGCGGCGGTTCCTTCTTGATGAACTCGCTGCCCACACGGTCTTCGCTGTAGGGGCTTAGCGGCAGTAGTTCCATCACGGCGGGGCGCTGGGTGAGCGTGTTGATGAAGTCTGTATAGGCGATGAAAATCTCTTGCGAGACCCCCCCCAGGAAGTCGCTCACCAGCAACTCGCCAATGGGGGCCAGGTCGCGCAGGCGCATCTCGTCGCTAAGCTGCGTGAACTCTGCCACCACGTTATACCGCCGACGCAGCAGGTAGTCGCGGCCCTTGCGCCCGATGGTCACCCAACGGACGGGCACATCCATCTGGGCAGCGAATTCCTCGGCGCGGCGGATGATGTTCAGGTTATAGGACCCGGCCAGGCCACGGTCGCTGGTGATCAGCACGATATCGACCTGGCGGGTTTCTGTAGGGTTGGCCAGCAGGGGGTGGTCTGAGGTGCCCGGTTGCCCGGAGAGGTTCACCAGGATTTCCCAGGCGGCCTGGGCATAGGCCCGGCTCCGCTCGGCACGTTGCTGTGCACGGCGCGCCTTGGAAGCCGAAACGGCCTCCAGCGCGCGCGTTACCTTGCTGATGTTTTTGACGCTCTGGATGCGCCTTTTGATTTCCCGAACGCCTGCCATCGGGCTAGCTCCACTGGTTTTCGTTGAAGTCGGTCAGGGCTTCTTTGAGGGTGCTCTCGGCTTCCTTCATCTGCGGGTCACGGTTGGTGGTCATGTACTCCACGTACTGGCTGTACTGCGTCTCCAGAAAGCGGAAGAAGCGCTCCTGCCATTCGTTGGTGCGTTCCAGTGGCACCTTATCCAGATAGCCATTGGCCCCGGCATAGAGGGCCGCGGCCTGCTTCCAGATGGGGTCTGGGCTATATTGCTTCTGCTTGATGAGTTCCGTTAGCCGCAAACCACGGTCGAGCTGGCGCTGGGTTTCTTTGTCCAGGTCAGAGCCGAACTGGGCAAAGGCGGCCAGGTCGCGGAATTGCGAGAGAGCAGCCTTAAGTGGCGTGCCAATCTTCTTCATAACGTTGGTCTGGGCATCGCCCCCCACACGGCTCACGCTCAGGCCAGTGTTCAGGGCCGGGCGCTGGCCTGCATTAAAGAGGTCGGTCTCCAGGAAGATCTGGCCGTCGGTGATAGAGATGACGTTGGTGGGCACATAGGCAGAAATGTCGCCCAGCAGGGTTTCGATGATCGGCAGAGCGGTGAGGCTGCCGCCACCCAGTTCGTCGTTGAGCTGTGCGGCACGTTCCAGCAGGCGGCTGTGCAGGTAGAACACATCGCCTGGGTAGGCTTCGCGGCCAGGCGGACGGCGCAACAGCAGCGAAATCTCGCGGTAGGCCCAGGCATGCTTGGAGAGGTCGTCGTAGACCACCAGGGCATCGCGCCCGCTGTGCATAAAGTGCTCGCCAATGGTGCAGCCTGCATAGGGGGCAAAGTATTGCAGGGCGGCGGCATCCGAAGCGGCAGCCTGCACCACGATGGTGTATTCCATGGCGCCAAATTCTTCCAGCGTGGCCACTACACGGCGGATTTCGGCCTGGCGCTTGCCGATCGCCACATAGATGCAGAGCATGTCCTGACCCTTCTGGTTGATGATGGTGTCCAGGCAGATGGCGGTTTTGCCAGTCTGGCGGTCACCGATGATCAACTCGCGCTGGCCGCGCCCAATCGGGATCACAGCGTCAATCACACGTAGGCCAGTCTGCACCGGGCGGTTCACGTTCTTGCGCTCCATCACGCCCGGGGCAATCACTTCAATCGGGCGAAAGCCACCACTGGCATTCACCGGGCCACGTCCGTCTACTGGGTTGCCCAACGGGTCCACCACGCGCCCCAGCAGTTCATCCCCCACCGGGATCGAGGCAATACGCGCGGTGGAGCGCACTTCGTCGCCTTCCGAGATGCCCAGGTAGTCGCCCATGATGATGACGCCGACACTGTCTCTTTCCAGGTTAAAGGCCACGCCAATAACCCCGTTTTCGAACTCCACCAACTCCTGGGCTTGTACGTTATCCAGACCGCGCACACGGGCGATTCCGTCGCCAACTTGCGTCACTTCGCCCACTTCAACGGCACGGACCTGGCTCTTATAGCTCTGGATTTGTTCCAGCAGCCCTTCGGTCAGATTCACCGGAATACTGGTCATTTAGAAATGTCCCTCCGCGGAGATTGTTCAATTTTTCTCAAGGAACAGCGTGTGCTACGACAACTCTAACGCAAATACCCACCAGGGGCAAAAAACGCAGACACGAGGCTGCTATTTTAGCCTAAGGTGGCTGGCAAATACAGGCGCAACTCCTGGGCAAGCGCTGGCTTGGGCCAGGCTCCCCAAGGCCCTGGATTATTCGGGGCTGGGTTGCGGACCCGCGGCCCGCACTTCTGACGAGACCTGATCCGTAAACTGGGCAAAGTTGGCGTGAAAGCGCATGGCGAGGTCGCGCGCGGCGGCATCGTAGGCGGCGGGGTCTGGCCAGGCGGCGCGGGCATCCAACGCATAGGCCGGCACATCCGGCACGCGCGCCGGCACTTGCAAGCCAAAGATGGAATCTGTATGGGTGGGGATGCCCTCCATCCGGCCTTCCAACACGGCACGCACCATCGCCCGGGAATAGGAAAGCCGCACGCGCTGGCCGCCGTTGGTGGCGCTGCCGCCCATCCAACCCGTATTGAGCAGCCACACCTGAATTTCGGGGTGGTCGGTCAGGCGTTGGGCCAGCAGGTCTGCATAGACCGTGGGCGGGTGCATCAAGAAAGGCGCGCCAAAGCAAGCGCTAAACACGCACTCCGGTTCACGCTCCACGCCCTGCTCGGTCCCGGCGATTTTGGCGGTGTAGCCAGAAAGAAATAGTAGATGGCCTGGGCCGGGGAGAGCCGAGCCAGCGGCGGGAGCACGCCAAAGGCATCTGCCGAGAGGAAGAACACGTGCCGCACCTGCCCACCCACGCCATCTCGCGTGGCATTGGGGATGTGGCTGATGGGGTAGGCGGCGCGGGGGCTGGGGGAATGCAGCAGCGCGCTAAAATCGGCCTCGCGCGAAGTGGAATTGAGCGTCACGTTTTCCAGGATGGTGCCAAAACGGCGGGTGGTTTCGTAAATCTCCGGTTCCTGGTTCGGGTTCAGGTGGCTGATGACGGCATAACAGCCTGCCTCAAAGGCGCAGACGCGGCCTGTTTCCCAGCTGTGCGCGTCGTCGCCGATCAAGGTGCGGTAGCTATCCGTGGCCAGGGTGGTCTTGCCGGTCCCGCTCAGGCCGAAGAAAAGCGCCGTGTCATCTGGACCCTGACCATAGTTTGCAGCGCAGTGCATCGGCAGCACGCCACGGCTGGGCATCAGGTAGTTCATGATGCTAAAGAGCGACTTGGTGATCTCCCCGGCGAAGCTGGTCCCGCCGATGAGCACCCACTTTTCCGCCAGGTTGATGATAATGAAGGCCGAAGAGGCGGTGCCATCCAGCGCAGGCAACGCATGAAAGCTGGGGGAACAGATCACTGTGTATTCCGGCACATGCTGGGCGGGGTCAAAGTTTGCGGGGCGCCGCAGAACGTTGCGCGCAAACAGGCTGTGCCAGGCTTTTTCTGTGATAACACGCACGGCCAGGCGTTGCTCCTGCGTGCTGCCATAGAAGGCATCTTGCACAAAAACGGCGCGATTCTGGAAGTAGGTCATCAGGCGATCTTTGAGGTGCGCGGCGTTTTCTGCCGGGATGGGGCGGTTGATCTCGCCCCACCAGAGCGCCTGCTGGGTGCTGCTGTCCTCAACCAGAAACTTATCTCGCGGGGAGCGGCCTACGTGCTGGCCGGTGTTCACCACCACTGGACCCAGGTGCGAAAGCACCCCTTCCTGGCGCCGAATAATATGTTCGTAGAGAGCAGGGGTGGGTAGGTTCCAATGTTCTTCTAGCAGGTTCCGGAAACCCTGCTGCTCTAACCCGAAGTGGCTTCTGGTCACGGGGCGGTGCTCCCTTGCTTGGTCAATCGTCTTTCCACTATACCACGTGCTCGGCGGAGTTTCCACGCATGGCCGGGTGGCGCGGGCAGGCCAGGCAGGTAGCCCCAAGGTACCATCAACTTTTGACCATCAACAGCCTATGCTAAGGTATGCTAGAATCAAGCCTCGTACACGACTAGTGGGCGGATGGTTGCGGAATGGAATTTAAGTTTCACCTCTATATCCAGCGGCACTATAACCGCACCTATACGGTGACGCCCCTGCCCTTTTTTGACCTAACCGCCTATGGCAGCAATCTGGATGAGATCAAGCTCGAAATTGCCGAGGCACTGGTCAAGCGGCTGAGCGAGATCAACCCGGGCCAGCTCCATCAATATGAGTTCAACCCCAAGCTAAGCCTGAGCCGGGTCACGGTCGAAGTGCGTCCGGTAGACCTCAAAAAGCGGAACAAGCGTCGCGAGAAGATCAACCTGACCTTTGCGCTGCTGGTCGAACCCCAGGAGGACGGTCAGCTGTATGTGCGGGTGCCCAAGCTGGGCAGCCACGGCCCGGCCTTTTATGCCTATAGCGGGGATGAGCTAGCTGCTACTGCCCAGCAGGAACTTCAGAGCTGGCTGGATGGCTCTAGCCTGGAACAGTTGCAGCAATACACCTTTGCCCGGGCCGAAACGCTCGAAGCGCTGGAAGTTGAGGTGCCAGTCAAGAAGTTGAAGGAACGCGACGAAAACGAGGGCGGCTTCTTTAACCTCTTTGGCGATAGTAAAGAAGAATTCTGGGCCTTGCGAGAAGTTGGGATCAACCTGAGCGCCCAGGCGGCGGAGGGGCGCTTTCGCCGAGCCTATCGGCGAGATGATCTGATTCAGGACATCATGCAGACCCTGATGGCGCCGCGCAACAATAGTGTGTTGCTGGTTGGCCCCAGCGAAGCCGGAAAGTCCGTCATCCTGCACGAGATGGTGCGCCGCATCAATAAAAATGAATGCCCAGAGGCGTTGCGTAACCGCGCTGTCTGGATGCTCAGCCCGGATCGCATCATCGCCGGAGCGCAGTTCATCGGGACCTGGGAAGAACGCATCGCTAACATTGCGGACGAGTGCCGTAAGAAGGGGCACATCCTGTTTGTGGAGGACCTGCCCGGCCTGCTGGAAGTGGGGCGCTGGTCCAAAAGCGACTCCAACGTGGGGTTGGCCCTGCGGCCCCACCTGGCCAGCGGCGAGCTGGTCATGATTGGCGAAGGGGCGCCGGACCGTGTGGCGATGGGGGATAACCTGGGGCCGGGCTTCATGAACCTTTTCCGCCGGGTGGAAGTGCACCCGATGCTGGAGGAAGAAACCAGCGCTGTGTTGAGCCAGGTGGCGCGCGACCTGGAACGCGAATTTCATGTGCGTGTGCTCCCAGAGGCCAACGATGCTGCCGTGCAGCTTTCGCGGCGCTTCTTCCCCTACCGCGCCTTCCCAGGCAAGGCGGTCCGCCTGCTAGAAGAGTCTGTGGCGGATGCCGTGAAGGACCGCCCGCGCCAATATGAAGGCGGCAGCTTGCTGCGGCGCCTGGCCAGCACCACGCTCAACCGCTTCAGCGTGATCAGCACCTTCTCGCGCATGAGTGGAATGCCGGAGTTCATCGTAAACGATGCCGCCCGCCTGGACCTGAGCGAGGCCGAAAAGCACTTTCGGGAGCGCATCATTGGCCAGCCACGCGCCCAGGAAGCCGTGGTGAACCTCATCGCGACCATCAAGGCCGGGCTAAACGACCCCCACAAGCCGCTGGGGACTTTTATGTTCATTGGGCCAACGGGCGTTGGCAAAACGCAGATGGCCAAGACCATCGCAGAATATCTGTTTGGCTCGCCTGAGCGTCTGGTGCGCTTTGATATGTCCGAGTATCGCGATTTTGACGGCACCGCCAAGCTCATTGGCTCCTTTGGTAAAGATGGCGAACTGACGCGGCGGGTGCGGGAACAGCCCTTTTGCGTGGTGCTGCTGGATGAGTTCGAAAAAGCGGATCCGCGCATCTATGACGTGTTTTTGCAGGTGTTTGGCGAAGGTCGGCTGACTGACGCCAGCGGCAAAACCACCTCCTTTCAGAACGCTATCATCATCATGACCAGCAACCTGGGGGCGAGTGCGCGGGCGTTCTCCAGCTTTGGGTTTGCGCGCGGGGATGGTGCCCAGCCTTCGGCTGAGGTCGATGAGGCGCTGATGCAGCACTATCGCCAGCAGGTGGAAGACTACTTTCGGCCAGAGTTTGTCAATCGCCTGGATGATATCGTGGTGTTTGGCCAGTTGGACCCGGTTGCCCTGCGCACCATCGCCACGCGCGAACTGCGCGAAGTGCTCAATCGGGATGGCATCTCGCGGCGGAACTTGCTGGTGGAAATTGAAGAACCGGTCATTGACCTGGTGTTGCAGACGGGTTATAGCCCACAGTTCGGGGCGCGTCCGCTCAAGCGCGAAATCGAGCGGTTGGTGGTCCACCCTATGGCGCGAGAGTTGGCACAACGTTCCTGGAAGGACGACAACCTGCTGCGGGTTTCGGTGGACCGCGAGACCAACCGGTTGGTGCTCAAGAACATCCCCATCGAACAGGCAGCCAAGCCCACTGTGCTCACCCTGAGCAGCGGTGCGGAGCTGGGCGTGACCAAACACATCCGCATGGATGGCGCGCAATTGGTGGAAGGGCTGGCGCTGTTGCGGCGCAAGCTGGCCGAATGGCTGGAAAGCGACACCTACCGCGAAATGGACGAGGAGAAGCAGCGCTTGCTGCTGCAAACCCAGATGGCCAACTTCTGGGATGATGGCGCCGACGCTCGCACCAAGATGAGCCGCTTTTACTTTCTGGATCGGCTGACGCGGCGGGTGAGGCAGCTCTACGAGCGAGCCGAATATCTGGAAGACCTGGCGGTGGTCATCAATCGGGAGCGCGATGCGCGCTACCATGCTGAAATGGTGCAGGATTACGAAGAACTGTACCGCAATGCAAGCTATCTGGACATTGAATTGACAACGGCACACCTGCCGCACCGCAACCAGGCGATGCTTTTGCTGCGCAGTGTCGGGTCACCGCGTCGCTCCAAAAACCCCGCCGATAGCTGGACGCGACGAATGGCGCAGATGTACCTGCACTGGGCGGAGCACAAAGGCTACGACCGTGATGTTTTTTGCCTGTTGCCTGGGCGGCAGTCGCCCATCCACTGAGCTTCCAGCCCATCGAGGCCGCGACTTTCCCTGAGCTGGTCAAGCGGCTGGATGCGGTTGGCCACACAGAGGAAATTGCGCTTTTGCTGGAAGGCAGCAATGTCTTTGGTTTTATGAAGGGCGAACGCGGCCTGCATCGCTTGCTGCACGATAATATGGATGAGCTGGTCAATGTGCGCGTGTTTGCCCTCCCGGATGGCACTAACGTGGGCGAATGGCTGGATGACTACCAGGAAATCAAAGTGGATATTGCTGAGGGGCGTCGTCCGGCTCCACCGGAGGAAAAGCTCTCGGTGGTGCGCCACTACAGTCTAGAGCGCCAGGGCGAACGCTTCATCCGCGATACACGCACCAACTTGCGGACCGTGCAGGTGCGGGAGGTGGTCGAAAAAGGGCGGCTGGATGACTTCATCCTGGCTTACCTCGAGCTTTCAGAAAGGGGGGTAGGGTGGGAGGATCGTTTCCCGCCCACTTTTCCCTTTTGAGGCGCGCCATGTTGGGCGGCGGCCCAGCTTTGCGGTACGGCGTTCCGAGCCCGCCAGCGCCTGCCGCCGAGACGAAGAAGCCCCGCCCCTGCACGCGGATGAAGCCCCTGCACGCGGATCAAGCAAGGGCAAGCGGCGCCCCAAAACCATCAAGCGTCAGCGCAAATGGTGAGCAGCCCCGAAGCCAGAGGAGGATTGATGAGCAACCAACCGGAACCCAACCTGTATGCGTTGATCGGGGAAGGCGGGTTTGAACGCCTGGTGGCGGCTTTTTACCGCCGTATCCCGGCGGATGACGTGCTGGGCCCGATGTATCCGGCGGACGACCTACCCGACGCCGAGCAACGCTTGCGCGACTTCCTGATCTTTCGTTTTGGTGGGCCACCGCGCTACCTGGAACAGCGTGGTCATCCGCGCTTGCGGATGCGCCATGCCCCGTTTGCAATTGACCAGGCCGCGCGCGACCGCTGGATGACCCTGATGGAGGCTGCCATGCAAGAAGCCAACTTACCCGAAGCGCGCAGGCACCGTTGCGCCAGTTCTTGGCGGAGGGCGCCACCTTCATGATCAACCGTGCCTAGCGCGGCAGGAGCAGATACGTCGCGACAGCCATCAGGAGCAGCCCGGCCAGGCGTTGCGGGTCCAGGCTCAGGGGGGCACGCCCGGCCCAACCCAGCGTATCCACAAGCACGGCGATGAGCATTTGCCCAAAAATAATGGTGGACTGCCCCGCCACCAGGCCTGTTCGGGGGAAGGCAAAAGCGATCCCGGGCAGCACGATCATCCCCAGGATGCCAGTGATGAGGATGGTCCGCACCAGGCTTGCGTCGAGCGTGACCGGCCAGGCGTCCCGGTGCGCCACCGCGATGATGACCGCCCCCACCACCGCCCCGCCCAGATGAATAAAGAAACCGGCCCAGATGGGTGTGGTCTGCTGCCCTAACAGGCTGGTCAAGGTCCCCTGCAAGCCGACAGCCACGCCAACGGCCAGCAGCGCCAGTAGTCCGATGATCAAGCTCGTTTGCACGGAAGGTTTGCCTTTTCCAGTTGTGATCGATCCATGAATGCGCGTTGATTGGGATGCGATGCGCGGCTAAGTGTAACCCGCTGGGGCAGGTTAGGACAGGTTCAAGGGAACCAAAACCCCGGGTTGAGCGTTGATTAGCTAGATCGTTCTTCAGCGGAGGTTGCCCCGGCAACGGTGTGGCCGCACCTTTCACATTCCAGGACAACCTTTTGCTGCATCAGTGACCTGCAAATCAGGAGGTTACGACTCATGTCTCCATACAAGCGTCTTTTTCAGGGAATGTTCATCCTGGCGCTGGGTGTTGCTGGCGTTGCGCTGGCCCCTGCCGGGCTAACTGCCACCCCTGCACTCGCCCAGGTTAACCAGGCCGCCAGCGTAACCGGCACCGTGAGCGCGGCGGTGCTTAATGTGCGCGCTGGGGCGGGCACGAACTTTGGCCGGATTGGTCAACTGACACGCGGTCAACAGGTTGGCTTGCTGGGCCGTAATGCCGAGGGGACCTGGCTGTATGTGCTGCTGCCCAATGGTGCACAGGGTTGGGTGAGTGCGCGTTACGTTCAGACGGGCCAGGCGATTGGCCAGCTAGCGGTGGTGGGCGCGCCTGCGCCTGTTGGCGGGCCCGACCCTTTGGCTGGATCGGCGCCAGGCTGGCCCAGGGACCCTGGTTAACGTGAGCGGGAGCGGCTTTCCGGCCAATGCCGCCGTGCGGTTGCGCCTGCAAAGCTCGTTTTTTGGCGAATCGTCCCTGATTTATGCCAGTGGCAGCACAGACGCCAGCGGGCGCTTTGGCCTGCCCTTGACTTTGCCGCTCGCCTGGAGCGATGGCCGTAGCTTGACGGACCAGTGGCTGGCGGTGATTGCCGAAACGGGCGATGGGGGTGTGCGTGCGCGTCAGGCGCTGGAATATCAGGTGACGGCGCCCGCTACGGCTGCCCCTGGTATCCGCGCAACGCCCGGCCAGGTGAGCGTGGGGACGGTTATGCGGGTGGATGCCAGCGGTTTCCCGGCGAACACGCGGGTTAACCTGCACCTCAGCCGCACCGCCAGCGGCTACGATGCGCCTATCTATGTTTTGGGAACACAGATGCCAGTGGGGCGGTCAGCTTTAGCTTTATCCTTCCCCAGCAATTGGCCGATGGCAGCCGCCTGAGCGCCGGGGACCTGTACCTATGGGTGGTCACGCCGGATGGCCGCCAGTGGCGCAGCGTGCGCACACAAGTTCTGTAGCGCGACGGCTACGCGCTCGTATCTTCAACCGCCAGGGTTAGCGCCTCCATACCCGGCAGGACGCTGGCCCTGGACCCCAGGTGCAGCACAAATCCAGCACGCGGCGCGCAAATGGCTTCTACTACCGTCCCGCTGATGTCCCGAACTTCGGCCAGAGTTTGCCCTTCTGCCACCCAACGCCCCGGCGCCACCTGATAGTGGAGCCAGCCCGCCTGGTTCACGCGGATGGCACGGTCGCGGCGATAGGGGGTTGGGGTGGTCTGGGCACTTGTATGCAGGGTCGGCGGCTGTGGATCAATCATTTTGAGGGCTGCCAGAGCGTTAAAAACCCCCTGTACACCCGCTTGTACCACGGCTTCATCAATCATGCGGGTGCCGCCCAGTTCCACCGTATAAGCCAGGATTGACGCACGGTTGACCAGGGTGCTGCTCAAACTCTGGTTGAGCTTCATATTGCGGGAATGGTCGGGTGGGAAGTCGTAGACCACCGTAAGCCCGAAAACATTAGCCAGGCTCGCCAGCCGTTCTGCGATGTCTGCGCGCCCCGTCTCCAGGCAACGGTCCAGGATGACAAAGGGCAACGTTTGCGGCGTGGACATGGTGTGCAGGTCAATAACCAGGTCTGGGTGCAGGCCAAAGATCGTGCGATAGACGCGGTGGGCCAGGCGTTCGGCAAAGCTCCCCGCTGGGTTGCCAGGAAAAACGCGGTTCAAATCGGTTCCATCAAACGGAACCGTTGGGTTAAGCGCTTCGCTGCCAAAAGGGTTCACCAGCGGCAGGGCATAGAGCGTGCCGCGTGGCAGGCCACTGGCGCGGAGTTGCGCCAGAACGCGCTGGATGACCGCCACGCCATTTGCTGCCTCGCTGTGGACGCTGGCCGTGAGCACCAGCTTGGCCCCGGCGGCCTCGCCTGCCAGGGTGATGAGCGGAAGCTGGCGCGTGCTGTGGTCCGTTGTCTGATAGATCGGCAGCAGTTCAACCCGCATGAAAGGTTATCCTTATCGCCAAAAGCCACATTCAACACTAGAATATACGCTATTCTGAGGGTGGAACCAAATAGGAGGTGCGCGATGACGGTCCGAACCCTGGTGCTTTCTGGCGGCGGGGGGCGCGGCGCCTTCCATGCCGGGGTATTTAAGTACCTGATGCAACCCGAAAAGAGCGGTATTGCCAGCACACATCAGGGCGTGTGGCAACCCGATATCGTGGTGGGGACATCGATTGGCGCGGTGAACGGGGCGGCTATTGCGCAGGGCATCAGCGCCGTGGAGCTGGAAGAATTCTGGCTCTCGTTGCGCGAAACTGATGTGCAGGGCTTGCCGCCGGGCATGGGCGTGTTGGCACGGCGGGCTGTCAACGCCTTCCTGAAGCGCTCAATTGGCGTCTATTTGCCGCAGGTGGCCCCGGCGCGTTCAATGTCGCCCCCGGCTGCGGAGGCCTGGCCGCCGATCCCGATCCTTCCCCGTTGGATTGCAGAGCGCTTCATTGGCCGTTGGAGCAACCTGTTGGACACAGGCCCGCTGCACGAAACCCTGGCTAATCGGTTGAAGATTGACCCGCAGAAGCTGGCAGCCAGCCCCACGACGCTGCTCATCAGCGCGACCAACATCCGCACGGGGGAGGGCGTCACCTTTAGCAACCACCCGATGCGGCGGGCACAGGATGGCGCGCCCATGCCGCACATCCGCGAGGGCATCACGGTCAAGCGCATTATCGCCAGTTGCAGCATCCCCATGGTTTACCCCTGGACGCGCGACGATGATGGTGAGGTGTATTGGGATGGGGCGTTGGTGGCCAATACGCCGCTGGGTGCTGCCTTTGACGCCGCCCGAGACCGCCCGCGCGAAGAGCCGATGGAGGTCATTATCGTGATGATGAACCCCTGGCTGGAGAGCAATAACCAGCCCCAGGCGGGCTACGACCGCTTGCCAGATGACTTTGGCGAGGTCATTACCTGGACCCTGGACTGGGCGATGCTGGCGTCTTTTCGGGTGAGCCTGAAGATGCTCCGCGCCTTTAATGAATTATCGCAGATGGACATGGCACAGGGGAAGACGCCCCGCTACCGCCCGGTGACCGATGTCATCGTGGCGCCCGAACGGTTTTTGCCGGTCGAGCGGATCATTGATTACGATGAACCTGCCAGCCGTGCCCTGATTGACCTGGGCTACGCAGCAGCGGAGCGCGCCTTACGCGCCCATTTTGGCGCTACCGAGGCTTAGCGGGCAGCGCTGGCCTCGGTTTTGCGCGGGGCTTCGGTGGTGACCTCTGTTGTTTGAGGATGGCCCCCCGAAACCGCATTGGGATTGCTGCCTGCCGTTAGCGGGCTGACGATAATCCGCACTGAGCGGTCGTAGGTGATGTAGTTCCAGATCCAACTGATGAAGACACGCGCCCGATTATGGAACCCCAGCAGGGTCACCAGGTGCAGCCCCAGCCAGGCAAACCAGGCCACCCAGCCCGTGAGCGGAATGCGATTGAAGACCCAGGCAACTGCTCGTTGCCGCCCAATGGTGGCCATCATGCCACGGTCGCGATGGTGAAAGGGCTGCATCTCCTGCCCGCGCGTGTGCCGCAGGATATTTTGGGCGGCCAGGCGGCCCTGCTGCTGGGCCACCGGGATCAGCATGGGATAGGGTTTGCCATCTTTCCCTTCCAGGTAGGCAATATCGCCAATGGCAAAGATGTTCTCGAAGCCCTGGAGCTGGGTGGTTTGCTCGATGGGCAGGCGGCCTCGCTTCGAGTCGATGTTCAGCATCTCGGCAAATGGATTTGGTTTAATGCCTGCCGTCCAGATGAGGGTATTGGTGGGGATGACCGTGTCATCGTTGAGCGTGACCGAGTTGGGCGTGACATCCGTCACTCGCTGGCCCAGCATCACCTCTACGCCCAGCGACTCTAACTGTTTGCGGGCTGACTCGCGCAGCTTGGGCGGGTAGGGGGCCAGGACGTGTTCCAGCATTTCCACCAGGATCACCCGTGCGTGGACGGTCTGGGCCTTAAAGTCCCGATCCAGCACGTTGTTGTAGAGTTCATAAACGGCCCCGGCGGTTTCCAGCCCGGTTGGACCACCGCCAACAATGACGATGGTGCGGCGGCGTTCGCGCTCTTCGAGGTCTTCGGTCCAGGCCAGCGCCTCGAAGTTCTTGAGCACATGTTCGCGCAGGGCCAGCGCGCCTTCCAGGGAGGTGACCTGGTGCGAGTGCTGGCGCACAATCTCGTTGCCAAAGTAGTTCACAGTGCTTCCGGCGGCGATCACCAGGTAATCGTAGGGAACATCCTGGCACAGGTCGCCATTGACCACCGTAACCGTCTGGCCCTGAGGGTCGATGGCGGTCACTTTGCCCAGCATGAAGTTGACATTCTCGTTTTTGCGGAAGATCGGACGAATGGGGTGCGCTACGTCGCCTGCTTCCAGGCCGCAGGTGGCCACCTGATAGAGCAGCGGGGTGAAGGTGTGGTAGTTGTTCTTGTCGATCAAGACAACATCCACGGGTTTGTCGGCCAGGTTGCGCGCCATAAACACGCCTCCAAAGCCGCCCCCAACAATTACAACACGCGGTTTCATAACTCCCACTCCTCCTCTTACGCGGCCACAATATGTCGAGTTTAAGGCCAATGGCAGAAAAAAACGTGAGTATTCCCTAAGTATTTGGGATATACAGCATGAGGGCAGGGGTTCAGGCGTCTTTCCAGAGCTGGCGGCGCGGGATGGAGCGGTCCGAGGACCAGGGGGCGTAGGGGGGCCAGGGTCAGGCTGGGCCAGGGCCAGCAAGGGCCGATCATAGTTCACGCGCCACCCTGCGAAGTTGCGCCAGCATTCTTCTCGATTGGGCAACATCGGCACGCCCGCTGCTTCTAGTTCATCGTAGGCGGCTTCAAACTCGGCGCGCTGGATGCTGATGGGGTCGGTAGGGGCAGGGTCAGTGGGATACGGGATGCGGAAGAAATCCGCGATGCTGCGCAACGCCACAAACCCAGCGCGGATGGTCAGCGCAGCCTGGGTTTCTTGCCGCACATCCACGCTGGAAAGCACCAGCGCAGCGGCATCCAGCACGGCGCCTGCTGCTGTCACCCACGAGTTGTGTGGCTTGGGGGAGCGAAAGAAAACCAGCGCCACCAGCGAGGTGTGGCTTTCTTCCACCTGCGCAAACCACAACTCCCAGTCTTCCCAGACCTGGGGCAGTTTGTCCAGGCCGTGGTTGCGGTGATAGCGCTTGATCATCTCCACGGCGGAGGGGGGCGACCCGGCACGCACCTCCAGGCGATTAACCATGGCTTCGCGGGTGGAGAAGTGGCCATAGATCGAGGGCAGGTAGGAGATCAGCAGGGCGACCAGCCCCAGGCCGATGGTGGCTTCGGAGAATTCAAGGATCAACACATGGAGCGCACCTTCGTAGCGAAAGCCCAGGGTGAGCAATGATGATCCACTCAGGCGGAAGGCTTCTTCCAGGGGTTGCACGCCCAGCGCCCAGTACATGGCCGTGTAGCTCCAGGTGATGAGGATTACCCAGTAGATGGGCAGGGCCAGTAAGGTTACAGGGGCAAAGAGCGCCATGATCTGATCGCGTCGTTCGTAGCTGTTGACTCGGGCGATACGCAGGCGAAACAGCCGGAACATCCAGATGTAAACCAGGCGCGTCAGGAACACATTCTCACTGCGCGGCAAGACGACGGTCCGCACCGCAGAGAGGAGCACAAACGCGTTAAACAAGAAACCTGCCAGAAAAACCAGCACGCGAAATGCAAAGTCCAGGGTGAGCATGGGTTGGGTGCGCGTCCTTTAGTTGTGCTAAAAGTATAGCGCACCCAGGCAAGAACGGGCTATTCTGCGGTGCTCAGGTCCCAGTAGGCCACATCATCCAGCAACAGGGTGACCGGGGTTTCTGGGTTGCGGTTGGCCAGGTTATAGCGCAGGATCACGCCCTGATCGCGGGTATTGTCGGTGATTTCGCGCAGCAGTTGGCCATCCAGGTACAGGCTGAGGGTGCTGCCGTTCAAGTGAATGCCCAGCGTGACGCCGGTGGCCAGGTCCAGCGCGCCATCGTCGGTGCGGTCGAAGATCAGGCTGGCATTTTGTGCGGAAGTGAGCGTGAGGCCGCCCTGGGCATTGATGCGGATGGCGTAGAAGTCGCGCACCACAATATCCAAGAAGAACTCGCTCCCCTCCTGAGCGCTGGCCGGCACGGTGATCTGCTGGCTGAGGTAGCCATCCCGATAGAAACCGATCTCCGGCGCCTGGAGCGTCATCCCGGCGGCGGCGCCAGCGGGTGCGGTCAGGCTGAGCTTGCCATCCGTAATTTCCAGCTCGCCACCGATGGGCAATAGGGTCCACGCCCCATCATCCATGTTGAAGTTGGTGCTGTAAAGCGGCGCCTGGGTCAGCTCCAGCGGGTTGATGTAGGGGTTGCCGAACAGCGAAACCGAGGGACTGGGGGCAGGGCAGGCGCCGACCAGGGTTCCAGCCAGGTCAGCCAGAATCCACCCCCGGAAGGCCACGCCGTTGGGGTCTGCCCAGGTGGTTTGATACCAGATGCGCCCGTCATCCCCCGTGACTACCGCAAAAACGGGCAGCAGCGTGCCGCCAGGGACGGTGGTTACCGGCACGGTTCCAAAGCTGGCCCCACGGTGCAGGTTGGCGGCGCTACCGGTTTGCACGTCACACACCGATGGCGGGAGGGGGAGAGCTTCTAAACTGGTGCTCGCGTCAATAATGCTCAGGCCGCTGCACAGGATTTCGGAACTGGGGGTGACAGCACTGGCCGATACCCAGCCTTCTTCAACCAGGAACCAACCGTCCACGGTGCGGGCGGTGGCGGTGCGGGTGGTCGCCACGGGCAATTCTGCCGTCTGGGCAGAAGTAGGGTTCGGCAAGGCACGGATCACCACCGTGGGTGCCTGCGTCGAGAACATCGTGACGATGCAGGGCAACGCCGTGGGGACCTGCGGCGTGAGGCTAGGCGTGAGCGTGAAGGTTGGGCTGGGCGTTGGCGAAGGCGACGCTGTGAAGGTTGGGCTGGGCGTTGGGGTCGGTGGGATAAACACGCCAATGGTTGCCAGGTTGCCCGTCACCTCAATTTGCCCGGCGTTAATCCAGCCCACGACGCCCAGATAATTGACCTCGTACCATTCCTCATCCGCCGTGATGCGCGTTACCAGCACATCCGCGACCCCCTGCGGCAGGTCACTGAGGCGCCGCGAGGTGGGGTCTGGGTTTTCGTAGAGCGGTGCGATGGGCGCCACAACCCGTGCCCGCGCATCCGCCGGGGTGGGCGTGTTGGTGGGGGTATAGGTGGGAGTTGGGGTGTCGGTCGCGGTTGGGCTGGGGGTGAAGGTCGGGGTATCGGTGGCGACCTCCGTGGGAGTTAGCGTCAGGGTCGCGGTTTCGGGGGGCGCCTGCACCAGCGTGGCTGAACCGCCCAAAGCAATCTCTTCTGGCGTAGCAGTAACAAACACCGGCGCCAGCGGCCCGGTCCCACCCTGCCCTAGCATCAGCAGAATTACCACCAGAAAACCAAACACAATCAACCCGCTGATGATCGCCGTAGGCAGCAGGGAACTACGCGGCCCAACCCCCTCCAAATTCGTGGTCAGAAGGCCAGGTTGGGGCGGCACCGGTTGCGTGGCATCGGAGATGGGGGTGATGTTCAGGCTGGTTGTCCGCAAGAGCGCAGCAATATCGATGTTCTGAGGCGTCCCCTGCTCACCAGCATCCAGCGCACCGATGAATTCTTCCGCGGTCTGGAAGCGGTCCGCCGGGTCTTTAGCCAACCCCCGCACAATCACCTGCTCCACCCAGGGCGGCACATCCGGGTTAATCTCGCGCGGCAAGGGAAGCGGTTCGTTCAGGTGCTTCAGGATCACCGCCAACGGGGTTTCGGCATCAAAGGGCAACTGGTTGGTGACCATCTGGTAGAGGATGACCGCTAACGAATACAGGTCAGAACGCTCATCGCCCGATTCGCCCAATCCCTGCTCTGGGGACATGAAGGCCGGAGTCCCCACCATCCCGCCACTGGCCGTAAATTGCCCCCCCGTGATGATCTTGGCGATCCCAAAGTCCGTGAGGACAATGCGTTCGTTCTCCTGGTCGAGCATCAGGTTGGCGGGCTTAACGTCGCGGTGGATCATGCCGCGCCCGTGGGCATAGGCCAGGGCTCCCGCCGCCTCTTTCGTAATGCGCACCGCCTCTTCGATGCTCACGCGCTGGCCATCGCGCTCCAGATTCTCCAGGTGGTCCTTCAGAGTTGGGCCATTGATCAACTCCATCACCATGTAGTAGCTCTCGCTACTGGCGTCAAAGTCAAAGTCAAAAACCTGGACGATGTGCGGATGGCGCAGGCGCGCGATATTCCGGGCTTCGCGCTCAAAGCGATCCTTAAACTCAGTATCGTCTGCCAGGAAAGCGTGCAAAACCTTGATGGCCACGAAGCGGTCCAGAGCGGGATGATAGCCTTTGTAGACCTCCGCCATGCCGCCGCGCCCTAACCGGGCTTGCACTTCATATTTGCCAAGTGTTTTGTTCACTACACAGCGCTACTCTTGCTGAATTGCCCCTTGGAAGTATAGCCAATCTTAGCACACTTCCCAAGCGTTTTTATAACCTACTCATTCGCCTGCATAGGTGGGTCGGCTGCGCTATCAGGCGCCTGATGGACGGTCACCCCGCGCCGATTCGGCTTCCCAGCGAGCGCTGTTTTTTTCTGGTAGAATGACGCGAGGTTAAGGATGGACCAGTATGCTTGTACGTGCTTTTCGCCTCACAGATAAACTGAGCAACGCTCTGCTGAAGCTCCAACTCCTGGTGGTGCGCTTCCTGCTGGTGTGGGCGTCCAGTTTACGCCGGACAATTCGTGTATTGCTGGATGCGCTTTTTGGGACCACCGTCGCGCTGGTCAACCGTGCAGACACACGCCGCCGCCAGCTACAGCGCGAAATCGAAAAGCGGCGCGAAACCTCGCAAACCCGCGCCCTTGCAATGGTCCAGCGCACAGCCGCCGGGCCAGCAAGCCTTCAACCCATCATCGAAGAACAGAACCAGGTCATTGAGGACCCGCTCATCGCCCGGAATCGCACGCTCAGCGCCTTTGCTGTGGTGCTGTTATTTGCCATTATCCTCGTGATCCTCTGGCAACCAGCTGCCGAAAGCGATACCGCTGGACTGGGGAACCCCTCCTTTGGCCTCATCCCCACCAATCCCATCAGCGGCGATGACGCCCCCGTTATACCTAGCCCGCTGCCCAGCCCCAGTGCCACCAACCGCGCTCTGGCCAGCCTGGGCGGAACGCTGGCCTTCACCCTGCGCCAGAACGGGCAAGATGACCTCTGGGCATTGCCCGCCGGGAGCAGCCAGGCCATCCGCCTGACGGACAGCCCCACCGATGACCGGGACCCGGCCTGGAGCCGGATGGAACGCGGCTGGCGTACCTCATGCCGCCGGAGAATGACCAGGGCAGGCTGCGCATCGTGGACGCACGTACTGGGCAAGTCATGCAGGAAACAGCGCTCATCCCGACCCTGGACACGGTACTGTGGTCACCAGATGGGGAACAGTTGGTGCTGGCCTCCAACCGTCGCCGGGCAGATTTACAGCCTGGAAATCGGCAGCGACGAACTTGAACCGCTCACCCAGCCCGCACAGCAGCGCGACCTCGCGCCGTTGTGGTCACCGGATGGCCGCCGCATGGCCTTCATCCGGCGGCTTGATCTGGTGCTGGACCAAGCAGTCGCCAGAAAGGCCATCGCTGATCTAGCCACCGCAGACTTGCTGGTAATCTCGCTCGACAAGGATGGCAACCTCGACGTGAACGCACGCGAGCGGTTGCAAGACGCCATCAGCCAGATGCGCAATCACGGTGCCACCGTGGCTCTGCTCACAATGATGACTCCACTTCGGACGCATCACCCATCGATTTTCTACGCAGTGCTGCTCAGGAGGCCGGAGTTGGGTTCCTGTTCCCGCAGGCCAATTACTCGCCGCCGGGAACCGGAGCCTCCTTCCACATTCACCGCCAAACAGACGCGGCCACTGCCTCGAAGTTCGGAGGGATTCTGTACGAGAAACATTCCGTCAAGCACCGGACTTCGCGAGCATGAACCGCAGATTTCACCAGCCTATGAAAAATCTAAATTCTCCAATGATAAGCGGACCTCGTTTCCCG
>JAAUUD010000343.1 GCA_012031655.1 Anaerolineae bacterium
GCAGCGCGGGCTTCGGTGCAGCGCCGCACGGTCGTCATCCACAAAAGCCAGGCCCTGCGGCAGCCAATACGATGCCAAACTCGCGGCATGGGCTGGGGCGCTGCTCATAGATGCCACAGCGCACCGCCTGCCCAATCTCGCCCTGCAACGCGGCGCAACGCGGTTGCGGGCTGTCTGTGCCCTGCATGCAGCGCCGATGGGGCGGCAACGGGGTGGTGAGTTCTGGCGGGACCGTGCCACCCAGGGCCGGGTCGGCCTCGCTCCAATGAAACGAAACACGAAAAACGCACAACACGCCCCACAACGCATACAGGGATTTTCAGTGAACATGGCAGGGGATAATGCGCCCTCCTTGGGGCGCGCTAAAGCGCAACTTTGCCCTGCCATTATAACTTATCCCTGCGCAGGCGGGGAAGTGGCGGCCTCGGCTTGCTGGCGCATGGCCCGCTCCCATTCGCTGGCGCGCAGTTCGGTGAGTTCGCGCCATTCTGGGGTAATGGCCACCGCGCCCAATTGGCGGGCCACCTGGCGCGCCGCCAGCCCGATAATGGCCACGAAGGTCGGATAGGCCAGCTCCAGGTTGGCCAGTTGCCCGATCCGCAAGCCGCCCGCCATGCCCGCCGAGACGGTAGAGACGATCTCCACGGCTTGCTCGCCCACCACATGCGCGCCCAGCACCGCCTGGGTCCGCCGGTCCACCACCAGCTTGCAGAAGCCCACCCGCCGGTCATCAATCACGGCGCGGTCCAGGTCGGCGTAGGGCACGGTGGCGGTGATCACGTCATGGTGCAGGCGGGCCTTGGCTTCCGTGAGGCCCACGCCGCCATATTCCGGGTCCGTGAAGCCGCCATGCGGCACCAGTTGCTCCTGCGCGGCCTGGGTGTAGGGCAGCAGGGCGTTTTCGACCGCGATGCGCGCCTGATGGTTGGCGGATTGCACCAGCATACTGCGTCCGGTGATGTCGCCCGCCGCGTAGATGTGCTGGGCGCTGGTCCGCAGGTAGTCATCCACCTGCACAAAGCCGCCGGGCAGCGTGGCCACGCCTGCTGCCTCCAGCCCCCAGCGCCGCCGCGTTGCCCCGGCCAGCCCACCGAGGCAATCACCGCGCCGGCGCTCAGAGATTGCGGGGCGCCATCGGCGTCGGTGTAGGTCACTTGAAAACCGCCCTCCTGGGGCGTGATGCGCTCCACCCCCCGGATGCCCGCCTGCACCGCGATGCCCTGGCGCGTAAACTGCGCGGCGATCTCGGCAGAAACGGCGCTGTCCTCGGTGATGAGCAGGCGCGGGGCCATCTCCAGCAAGGTGACCTGCGCGCCGAAATCCGCAAAGATGCTGGCCAGCTGGCAGCCGGTGGCGCCGCCGCCCACGATGACCACCGAGGCCGGGACGGCCTTCAGGTCCCAGAGTTGGCTGCTGGTGAGAGCGTGTTCGCCGCCGGGGCAGGGCAAGGGGCGTGCATGGCCACCCACGCAGATCACCACCTGCTCACCATGGAGGGTGGCGCCGCCCGCCGTGCGGATGGTGTGCGGGTCGATGAAGTGCGCGTCTCCGGCGCGGTCGTGGACTGCCACGCCCACGCTTTGCAGATGGGCGGCCAGTTGTTTTTTCTCGTGCACTTCCTGGATGACGGCGCGGGTGCGCGCCAGGATGGCAGCAAAATCCACGCGCGGCGGGTCGTTGAGCAGCAAGCCATAGTGGCGGAATTGCTCGCTGTCGCGCATCAGGCGGGCGGCTTTGGCCAGCACACGGGTGGGGACCACGCCATCGTTGGTGCAGGTGCCGCCCAGGGTGCCGCGTTCCACCAGGGCCACGCTGGCGCCCAGTTCGCGCGCCCGCAGCGCCGCCACCGTCCCGGCTGGGCCACCGCCCAGGATCAGAATATCGACCATCACTTGCCTTTCCCTGCTGCCTTCAGCAGTCTACGCTACAATACAGGTCAAGATTAGCTTCTTGCCACCCTAAAGGACAAACTTCCACCATGCGCAAAAGCGTTATCCTCATCACCGGGGCCAATGGCGAGGTCGGGCATGGCCTCATCACCCAACTGGCCCAGCAAGATACGCATGACATCCTGGTGCTGGACCTGCACCCCCTGGCGCCGGAGCTTCGCCCGCTGGTCAAGCGCTGGCTAACGGGCGACATCCTGGACCAACACCTGCTGCAACGGCTGATGAGCGAGTACGACATCAGCATGATTTTTCATCTGGCGGCGCTGCTCTCTACGCGGGCGGAGTTCACGCCGGAGGTCGCGCACCGTGTCAATGTGGAGGGCACGCTCAATTTGCTGCATCTGGCCATCGAGGGGGCGCGCTGGCGGGGCGAAAGCGTGACCTTCCTGTTCCCCAGTTCCGTGGCGGTCTATGGCGTGCCAGACCTGGCCACCAAGACGGCGCTGCCCCCTCTCAAGGAGCACGAATACACCCAGCCCACAACCATGTACGGCTGTAACAAGCTCTATTGCGAGCACCTGGGGCGCTACTACGCGGGCTACTATCGGCAACTGGCGGCGGAGCCAGAGCGCTTTGGGGTGGACTTCCGCGCACTGCGCTTTCCGGGCCTCATCAGCGCGGCCACCCTGCCCAGCGGCGGCACCAGCGACTACGCCCCGGAGATGCTGCACGCAGCCGCCCAGGGCCAGCCCTACGCCTGTTTCGTGCGGCCAGATACCACCATCCCGTTTATGGCCATGCCCGATGCCATCGACGCCCTGCTGCACCTGGCGCGGGCCGAACGCGGCGCGCTGCGCCAGCAGGTCTACAATGTCACCAGCTTCAGCCTCTCGGCGGCGGCCATTGCAGAACGGGTGGGGGCGGCCTTCCCCGGCGCGCAGGTCACCTTTGCGCCGGACCTGCGGCGGCAGGCCATTGTGGATAGCTGGGCGGCAGCCCTGGACGACAGCGCCGCCCGCCAGGATTGGGGCTGGGCACCCCAGTTCCAGGCGGAACGCGCCTTTGCGGACTATCTGGTGCCGCGCATTCAGGCGCGCTACACCTAGCGGGTGGCGGCGGTGTTCTGGAGGAGCGCCGCGTAGGGGTTCAGGTCCGGCAGGGTGTCGTCCATGGGTTGCAAAAAGGCCAGCACCGCTTCGGGCGCATAAAACGACCGGTAGCGGATGTTGAAGATTTTGGTGGCCATGGCGCCCACCATCTGGATGAGGGCATTCTGGGGGCTGTTGGCCTTCAGCAGCGCGAGTACCCAGCCGATGTTGCCGGTGCCGATTTGCTCGCGCAGGTGCTGCAGATCGCGCACGCCCAAGTCAATCTTCGTGACCTGGCGCAGGTCCAGAATGTAGTGCAGGTGGCGGTTTGGGTATTGCGCGTTGAACGCGTCGTTATGTTCGGTCAGGTGGCGCATCGCCTCCAGGTTCATCACCTGGTCAAAGCGATTGCAAATAATCTTCCCTTCCACAATCCAGCGGGATTCCACAGGCTGCATTTCAGGCTCCCTTTTGTGTCTAGCTCCGCCTCTATTGTAAGGCAAAAGGGAGCGCCGCTGCTGCCGAAGGACGCTAAATTTCCTTTACCTGGCGCAACGGGCGGCCCGCCGGCCCGCAGTTCCCCTTCGAAGTGGGGCAAGCTGGGCGGCCAGGTCCGGCAGGGTGCCGTCCATGGGTTGCAAAAAGGCCAGCGCCGCTTCGGGCGCATAAAACGCCCGGTAGCGGATGTTAAAGATTTGGGTGGCCATGGCGCCCACCCTCTGGATGAGGTCGTTCTGGGGGCTGTTGGCCTTCCGCAGCGCGAGTACCCAGCCGGTGTTGCCGGTGCCGATTTGCTCGCGCAGGTGCTGCAAATCGCGCACGCCCAAATCAATCTTCGTGACCTGGCGCCGGGCCAGAACGTAGTGCAGGTGAGCATAAGCAAGGCCGCCCATAATTCTGCCTTAAAGCTTCAGAGCGCCGTCCAGCCGCCATCCACGGGCAGCACCGCCCCGGTGATGAAGCGCGCGGCATCGCTGGCCAGGAAGACCGCCGCATCGGCCACGTCTTCGGGCTGGCCAATGTCGCCAGTGAGGGGTTGCCACTGGGCCATCATGGCCATGGTTTGCGGGTCGCTCTGGGCGCGTCGGCTCATCCCGGTGGCGATGAGGCCCGGCGCCAGCACGTTCACGCGCAACCCCTGCGGGGCGTAGTGCACGGCCATCGCCCGCGAGAGGCTGATCGATGGCGCCCTTGCTGGCGGCGTAGGCATGGGTGGTAAAAGCCGGGTTGCCGATCATCCCCAGCACCGAACCCAGG
>JAAUUD010000344.1 GCA_012031655.1 Anaerolineae bacterium
CTACCCTGGGGGACAATACATCAGCGGCGCGCCAACATTGACGAAGTGATCAGCGGCGTTGGCCCCTACGACCTGCGCCGAACCACGCCGGTCGGCGTTTATCCACTGGGGCGCTCGCCCTATGGTGTGGAAGACCTCATCGGCAATGTGTGGGAATGGTGCCTGAACGAGCACCGCGTGCCGACCAACATGGGGCCGACCGGCATGGAAAAGCGCGTGCTGCGCGGCGGATCCTTCAACAGCGACCGCCTGTTTGCCCACGGCGTGCGGCGCCGGGGCGAAGCACCCAACGCTTCTTTTCTGGAGTTTGGTTTTCGGGTGATGACGCCCGGCAAACGCAGCGAGTAGCGCCAGGGGAGGCCCGGTGCCTCCCCTGCGGCCCATCAGCCTAGCTCTCGCTTGGCTTGAGTTGTTCGAGCTGTTCCGGCGTGGGTTTGACCACCCCGTTAAAGGTCCCCTGGCTGTATTGCTCGGTGAGGTCGCGCGCGATGTCGTCCGGGTGCTGGACAGGCGGCGACTTCATAAAGTAGCTGGAAGGCGCCTCCAGCGTGCCAGAGAGCTTGCGGTCCAGGCCCAGCTTGGCGGCCCGCACCGCATCAATGATCACCCCCGCGCTGTTGGGGCTGTCCCACACTTCCAGCTTCAGTTCCACGGTCAGCGGCACATCCCCAAAGGAGCGCCCCTCCAGCCGGATGTGCGCCCACTTGCGGTCGGTCAACCAGGGCACGTAGTCGCTGGGGCCAATGTAAACATCTTCTTCGGGCAGCCTATAGGGCAACTGGCTGGTTACGCTGTTGGTTTTGGAGATTTTCTTGCTCTCCAACCGTTCCCGGTCCAGCATATTGTAGAAGTCCATGTTGCCGCCCACATTGAGCTGGCTGGTCCGTTCCAGCCGCACCCCCCGGTCTTTGAACAGGTTCACCAGGTTACGGTGCACGATGGTCGCCCCCACCTGGCTTTTGATGTCATCCCCGATGAGCGGGAGCCCGGCCTCCGCAAAGCGGTTTTGCCAATAGGGCTCCCGCGCAATGAACACCGGGATGGCGTTCACAAAAGCGCACCCGGCGTTAAGCACCTGCTCTACGTACCACTTAGTGGCCTGTTCGCTGCCCACCGGCAGGTAGTTCACCACCACATCCGTGCCCGTGTCCTTCAGGATTTGCACGATGTTATCCGTGGAGCCGGGCGCCTTCTGGATTTTGCGGGCCAGATACGTACCCAGGCCATCGTGGGTCATACCCCGGTGCACCGGCACCCCCAACGGCGGCACCTCTGCAAATTTGATCGTGTTGTTCTGCCCGGCCCACATCGCTTCGGCCAGGTCTTTGCCCACTTTGGTGATATCCACATCAAAAGCGGCGCTAAATTCAATGTCTCGGATGTGGTAGCCCCCGAAGTTGACGTGCATCAAGCCGGGGATGTCGTCGCCCTCCTGTGCATTCTGGTAGTAGTGCACCCCCTGCACCAGCGAGTTGGCACAGTTACCGACCCCGATGATGGCCACCCGAACTTTGTCTGCCAAGGGATATGCTCCTTCTTGCTCCGATTTGCGGCTACTGTAGCATAAGCGCTACTGAGTTGTACGAAAGAATCACATTAGAAAGCAGTGAAACCGCTCCGTCTTCTGGAGCGTAGTGTGGTATTATAATTCAAATTACGATTAAGTTTATTGGCAGTTTGGGGCTTCATTTTTAGGCCCGCCACGTTTGTGCAATTTTGAACTTATTAAACGTTATAAACTGTTTTAATTGTCAGGACTCGCTTATGTCGATTGATTTGGAATGAGGAGCCGTATTCTATGCTTGCCCGCCATCAGTCCTCTGATACCAGTTCCGACCTCCTTCAGATCTACTTTAAAGACATCCGCCCCATTTCCGAGCTGCTTTCGCCGGAACAGGAACAAAGTCTCTCGCGCATGGTCAAGCACGGCAAACAGGCCAAACGCCGCCTGACTTCCGGCACGGAACTTGAGCCTGAAGAACGCGACACCCTGGAGCAGGTCGTGGAAATGGGCGACGAAGCCCGCCTGGAGCTGATCCTGGCGAACACGCGCCTGGTGATCTCGATTGCGAAGGCCTACCAGGGGCGCGGGTTGCCCCTGGCCGACCTCATCCAGGAGGGCAACCTGGGCTTGCTGAAGGCCGTTGACCGGTTTGACCCGGACCGCAAAGTCCGCCTGAGCACCTACGCCACCTGGTGGATCCGCCAGAGCATCACGCGGGCAGCGGGCAACAACGGGCGCACCATCCGCCTGCCCATCAACCAGGGCCAGCGCTGGGGCCGCATCCGCCGCATTGCGGATAAGCTCTCCCAGACCCTGGGGCGCGAACCCACCATGGAAGAAATCTCCATGGAAACGGACCTGACCGTGGAGCAGATCGAACAGACGCTCTCTGTGGTGCAGGAACCCGTCCGCATCGATGAACTGGTGGGCGAAGACAGCGAACGCCCCTACACCGAACTGCTCGAAAACGAATCCAGCTCTCAGCCAGAAGATGTGACCGCCCATACCTTGCTCATGGAGTCCATCGAGTACCTGCTGAACGCCCTGCCCAGCCGCGAGGCGCGCATCATCCGCCTGCACTACGGCTTCGAAGATGGCGTGGCCCACAGCATGGCTCAGATCGGCAAAGTGATGGGCTACAGCCGCGAACGCATCCGCCAGCTTCAGCACGAAGCCCTGCACCGCCTGCGCGAAATGCAACGCCTGCACGGCCTGCACGACTGGCTAGACTGACCCTCCCAGCTTTGAATCGGCTCCATCCAGGGCATCTTCCGGCGGTGCCCTGGCGTCCCCCCCTGGGCATTTCTTGGCATAATCTTCACCTCACGCCTTTTCAAGGTACGCTATAATGGCATCAGACAGCAGGCAGTGAGGATCGTGCTGATGAATAACCTGAACTCAACTGGCAAGCCCAACACCGATGCGCTCGATGATCAACCCACTCCTGAACCCGCCGAAACCAACCCGGTCGGGGAGGGGGAGCGCCCCAACGAAACCATCCTGATCTCGCGCGAAGAATTCATCAGCCCCCATGCCCAGAATCGCCGGGCCTACTTTAGCCGTAGCATGCAGCTGGTGCTCTACATCATGGAAACAGATACGCGCATCCCCGTGTACATCGAAAACTACATCACGCTGGGCCGCGAAGAAACGCACCTCGGCGAGCAACATCTGGACCTTTCGGCGCATAACGCCGTGCAACTGGGGGTCTCGCGGCGCCATGCGCGCCTCATCCGCTCCACTGCTACCGTCATGATCGAGGATATGAGCACGCTCAACGGCACCTACCTGAATGGCGTGCGCCTGGCCGCCGGGCAACCCGCCGTGCTTTCGGATGGTGATGAGCTGCGCCTGGGTAAGATGTTGATGGCTGTGATCTTCGAAAAGATGGAACGTCCCTGATTTTTGGAGGAATAGCCCATGCTCGCTCGACTTGGCCTGCTGCTCTGTGCGCTGGTCTGCCTGATCCCTGCCCCCACCCTGGCACAAACCAACCTCCCCAATCCCATCCCGGTCGCCCTGGAAGCCGACGATGGCTTAACCCTGAGTGGGGATAGCTACCGCCCTGCCGGGGAGGGTCCTTTTCCGGCGGTGTTGCTGCTGCACATGCTCAACAGCGACCGCAGCGCCTGGCAACCTTTGGTCCCGGCTTTGCTGGAACAAGGGATTTATGTGCTGGCCGTGGATCTGCGCGGCCATGGGATGACCGGCGGCGCCGCGATTGGGCCCTGGCCGAGTCCGATAGTCAAGCCTGGCTGGCCTGGCTTTTGGAGCAGGGCGAAGTCAGCACCGTAGCCCTGGTGGGCGGGAGCATTGGCGCCAACCTGGCCCTGCGCGCCGCTGCGAGCACCCCGCCGTGGTGAGTGCCATCGCGCTTTCGCCTGGGCTGGATTATCGGAGCGTGACCACCGAAGATACGCTGGCAGCGCTGGCCGAGCGCCCGCTGTTTTGGTGGCGGCTCGCCAGGATCGCTATAGTGCGGAAAGCGTGGCGACGCTCTTCAGCGCTGCGCAGGGACCGGTGCAGGTGCGCCTGTTTCCAGATCGGCGGCACGGCACCCAACTCCTCAGCAATAATCCCGCGCTTCAGGCACAGATCGCCGCCTGGCTCGCAGAGCACTTCGCCGCCGCTAGCCCCGGTTAGGTGCAACGAGCGGGTCTTCGGTGGCGGCTGGCACCGGGACTGTGGGGGTGGGCAGCAACTCTGGCGGC
>JAAUUD010000345.1 GCA_012031655.1 Anaerolineae bacterium
GCCGAGCGCAAGAGCGGCGATCTGGCGCGCAAAGAGGGCCTGATTTTTGATTTATTCCCGGATCTGAAACGCCTTATTGAGCTGCAGGGCGGCAACCTGAGCGGCGGCCAGCAGCAGATGCTGGCGATTGCGCGGGCGCTGGTGCCAGACAACCGGCTGCTGCTGATTGACGAGCCGAGCGAAGGGCTGGCGCCGGTGATTATTGAAAAAATGATGCAAGCCATCCAACAATTGAGCGCGCAAACCACGGTGTTGCTGGTGGAGCAAAACTTTCGCATGGCCAGCCAACTGGCCCAACATTTTTTCATCATTGAGGAGGGGCGCTCGGTGGCGCATGGGGCGATGGCCGACCTGGCCAGTGACGAAGCAATGATTCAACGCTATTTGGGGGCAGCCTGATGAGCAGCCAGGATTTGCAGGTGGTCCTGATCTATTTTGCGGTCTGCACCGTCCTGGGTGGGCTGGCGATGTCCTGGCGGTTTGTCCAGTTGCGGCGGGATGCGCTGGCCGGGGCCTTTAGCGGCTTTGGGGCGGCCTTGCTGGGCCTGGGGCTGCCGGGGCTGATGTTCCTGTGGGGCGGGGTGCGCCCCAAGCAGCTTGGCTTGATGGACGAGGTGGGCGAACTGGACCCCGCACGCAAGGGCAGCTTTCGGTTTGAGCGCAATGTGCTGTGGGGCATGGGTGCCTTTGCGCTGATGTGGCTAAGCCTGATTGTGCTGGCCGCAGATACCTCGCCGTCACGCTTTCTGGTGGTGGTGGCGAATGGCATGTACGAGGGGATGCTCATCTTCCTGGTGGCGGCGGGCCTCAGCATCATCTTCGGGCTGATGGACGTGCTGAACCTGGCCCAGGGTGCATTTTTTATGGTTGGGGCGTACATCGCCTGGGAAATCTTTGGCGAGCTGGATAGCTGGCGCGCCACAACACTGGGCCTGGGCGCCGCGTTTGCCATTGCTTTGCTGCTGGCGGCCCTGGCCGGGGCGCTCATCGGCTTTCTGGTGGAGCGTTTGCTGATCCGGCCCACGTACTCGCGCCCCTTCTTCCAGATCGTGCTGACTTTTGGCCTGGCCCTGGCCATCACTGAACTGGTGAAGGCACGTTATGGGACGCAAGGCGTGGCCAACCTTCAGCTTGGCTTTCTGGATGGCGGCAGCACGATCCTGATGGGTTTGTTCCCTGGCACATCCATTCAAAACTACTGGATTTTCATGATCGCCAGCGGCTTGATCATGATCTTTGGCGTGCAATATCTGCTGCAAAAACGCGGGTGGGCATCATCATTCGCGCCGGAGTGCAGGATAGCGAAATGGTGGAAGCGCTTGGGGTGAATGTGCGGCTGGTGTTTACGCTGGTTTTTGCGCTGGGGTCCGCAATTGCAGCGCTGGGTGGCGCGGTGGCCAGCGGCTTTTTGCCCCCCACGCCCACCCGTGGCGACGAGTTCTTGCTGAAGGCGGTTGCGGTGGTCATCGTGGGCGGGCTGGGCAGCTATTCTGGCACGGCGATTGCCGCCATTGTGCTGGGCATCGTGGGGGCGGTGATCTCTCACTTTGCTTTTGTGGAACTCAACGCCGAAACCCTGGGCGATGTTTCGGTCCTGGCGATTCTGCTGTTGGTGCTCTACGTCAAGCCGACCGGGCTGTTTGGGCGCAGCCACTAGCAGGCGGCACGAGGAGGGAAAACCCATGCAAGACAATCGGCTGCATCGCCGTCATCCACTGGTGCAATTCCTGATCGATAACTGGTTTATTTTTGCGCTGGGGTTGGTTATGCTGCTCCTCCCAAACTGGCTGAGCAGCAATTTTGACCAGCCCATCAGCAACCTGGAACCCCGCGACCTGCGCGGCAACGAGGCGCTTAAGTGGCTGGCGGTGGCCATTGACCTGTACATCCTGGCCATCCTGGCCATGAGCTACAACCTGCTGTTTGGCTTTTCCGGCATCATCTCTTTTGGCCATGCGCTGTTCTTTGGTTCGGCGGTTTACGTGATGATCATCCTGATTGGCGACTACCGCATGGATGTGCTGCGCTCGACGGGCGTGGCGCTGGCGGTGGTGGCGCTGCTGGCCCTTTTTACGGCGCTGGCCGCTTTCCGGATTCGCGGTGTTTATTTTGCGATGTTTACCCTGGCCCTGGCAGAAATCTTCTGGCAACTGGCGCGGGTGAACCTCTTCCGCTTTTTGACCAACGGCGATGATGGGTTGCGCCTCTCAGGAGACCAGATTCCGGCGATTGCAGAAAACGTCAATCGGTTGGACCTCTATTATGTTTCGGCGCTGGCGGCAGGTCTGGTCTATCTGTTCATCCGCCGCCTGATGTATTCGCCAACGGGCAAGGTGTTGCTGGCCATCCGCGATAACGAAATGCGCGCCCAGACCATGGGCTTTAACACGGCCCGCTATAAGCTCCTGATTATCCTCATCTCCACTTGCCTGGCTGGGCTATCCGGCGTGCTCTACTCGCTTTCGGCGAAAGGGGCAGAACCGACCTCGCTGGGCCTGGGGCGCACGGTCGACCCGCTGATCATGACCATCATTGGCGGGACCGGGACCATCCCCGGGCCGGTGGTGGGGGCTTCTGTGCTGCACCTGGGCGATGTCTTCCTGAACAAGCCAGACCTGGCGGTGAATCTGGACTTCATCGTGTTTCGCTACGAGGCTACTGTAGACACGCGCGAAGAGTGGGCGCTGAGCCTGGGGGTGATTTTTATCCTGATCGTGCTGTTTATCCCCTATGGGCTGGTGGGCCAGGCCAGCACACTCTGGGTGCAAATGCGGCGTTGGATGCGCAAGTACATTTACGACCCGCTGGTGCGGCAATTCCCCGACCTGGCCACCTATGCTGCGCCGTTCACGGGCGAACCTGGGGAGTTGGCGCGCCTGGTGGCCGCGCAATCGCGCCCCGCGCCCTTGCTGATGTGGGCGCTAACCTATCCGGCGGCGGTGGTGTGGTCGGTGGTTGGGGGGCTGGCGCTGCTTGCGTTCCTGTTTTCGGGGAGCGAGCGTCCCGCGCTTAGTCTGATCCTGTTTACGCTGGTGTTCATCTCGCCCTTGCTGGTTCTGCACTGGGTTTTTCGTAAACGCGCGACGCTACTGGCCCAGGTGCAGACCTTCATCGCGCAGTTTCGGTAGGGGGTGGCGCGGCTTGCTGCAAAAGCGCTTCGTAGCGCTCCACCACCTGGTGGTAATCGTAGTGCGCTTCGGCATAGCGGCGGGCGGCCTGGCTACAGTGGGCATGGAAAGCGCCATCATCCAATAAGCGGGTGATGGCGTTCACCAGCCCGTCCACATCGTTATAGTTTAGTGCCTGGCCCAGGTCGTTAGCCTGGATAATTTCGGCGGCGATGCCCTCCACAATAGCGGCGATGGGCACACCACAGGCGGTTACTTCGTACAGCCGCGCGGGGATCGTCCCGCGATAGAGATCATGATCCGCCAGTGCCCAATAGCACAGGCGCATGGCGTTCCAGGCCAGGGGCACTTCTTCCTTGGGGATCCAATCCAGCCAGACGATGTTTGGGTAGCGGCCTGTGGCCAGGGCCTCGCGCAGCAGTCCTTCCTGCGTTCCGCCGCCGATGAACAGAAAACGGACCTCGGGTCGGTTCTGGAGGCGCTCAGCAGCTGCTAGCATCAGGTCAAAAGCATAGGGCGTGGTGAAAGTGCCGATGAAGCCGATCCATTGATAGTCGCCCAGGCCATGCCGGGCGCGCCAGGCGTCGGTATCCAGGCCGGGGCGGAAGTGTTCCAGGTCCACACCATTATAAATCACCCGGATTTTGTCTTCGGAACCCAGGTATCCGGCGATTTTGCGCGCCCACTGGGGGCTCATAGCGGCGATAGCCCCTGCGTGGTGATAGGTTGCATCTACCACTCGCCGTGCCACTCGGTAAACGATGTGTTGTTCTGAGAGCAACCCCACCGAAAGCAGATGATCGGGCCACAGGTCCGAGATGTTGAGCACGTAGGGGCGGCGTTTGAGGCCCGCCAGCGCCACGCCAGCCAGCGACGTAAAGATCGGTTGCGCTTCAATGAGGAAAACATCGGGCCGGGGCAGCGCCAGCCCGCGCAAAAATGCGCTCAGCATAAAGGATACCTGGCTGATCAGGCGGCGGCTCAGGCGCGGGTTGGGTGTCGTCCACAGCCAGGCCTGAACAACGCGCACGCCCAGAACGTGTTTCTACGACACCCCAGCGTCGGCGGTAGCCTGCATGC
>JAAUUD010000346.1 GCA_012031655.1 Anaerolineae bacterium
CGCGTCAGGTCCAGGGCGCGCCGGAGTCGGGCTGCTCCCAGGGGGCGGAGGTCACCTGCAACAGCGGCGAAAGGCATCCAGCGCGCCCGCCGCATGGCAATCCAGGTAAACGCGGGCTTCGTCGCGGAACTTGCCACCCAGCAATTGCCAGACCGGCAGCCCGGTGAACTTGCCCTTGAGGTCCCACAGCGCTGCCTCGATGCCGGTAATCGCGTTCCAGATGATGCCGCTCTGGGAGCCGGCCCCGCTGGCCGCCCAGCGCATCCGCTCCACCAGGCGCTCGATGTTCAGCGCTTCGTCCCCCTGGAGGAGTTCGCCAAACTCCGCGATGATGGCGGGCAGCCCAGGCGCAAAGAAGCACTCGCCGGTCCCGTAAAGCCCGCCATCCGCATCCGCATAGACGCGCACATAGGTCCAATGAAAATTCGCCTGCACCAACGCGGTGCTGATTTTTGTGATGCTGGGCATGGCTTACATAATCCCGAAGCGCTCGAAGGCTTCGACGGTGCTCATGCCGGCTTCCAGGGCCTGGCGCACGCGTTGCTCGCCGCGCACCTTCTCCAGCGCGCCGCTGAAGGTTTCTGGCACGGCGGCCTGGGGCACCACGCACACCCCCATCCAGGTCGCCGTAGATGATGTCGCCCGGCGCCACCCGCACCCCGCCAATCTCAATCGGAATGCGGTAGTCAATCACCTTGCCGCGTGGCCCCTGGTCCTGGGCGTAGCGCCCACGGGAAAAACACGGAAAGCTGAGGCTCAGAATCTCGCGCGTATCGCGGGAGCAGCCATCCACCACGGCGCCCGCCGCCCCCAACTTGATGGCCCGCGTGGACATTAGCCCACCCCACAGGGCATAGCGCGGCGAAGCCCCGGTGCAGATGTACACCTCGCCGGGCTTGAGGTCATCCAGGGCATGGAACAGCAAGCCAAAAGGGCGGTTCAGGGTGGGGTTGGCGGTGGTCTCCAGCTTTTCACCAAAGACATCCGCCTCCAGCACCGGCATCGCCCGCCCAATGACGATCATATCCTCGCGCAGCGGCGCCAGCTCGCGCGGCAGAAACTGGTGCAGCAGGCCCAGCTTGTCCATGATATCGCCCACGACCGCCGTAAATAACTCCGTTTTCGCCAGCCGGAAGAGTTCATCATCCGATTGCCAGAGGGTCATCTTGTTGTTGCTCCATCTCACACTCCAGAAGCGAACCAGCCCGGCCCGCCCCACACGAATAAGATTTTTCAACCTGTCATACAGGTGAGCCAACTCTACCACACCGCGCTGGGCCGCGCAACGCAACCGCAGGGATTGTCAGGGTTTTGTTGGGGGATGGGGTGCCTGCTAGCCAACCTCAGCAGATCGATGAACAATCAGCAGTGTTGGGGATTATCCCAACCGATCATTGTTTATTGACTGCGCCGACTGGCAAGGGAGCCGCCATGAACCGCCCTATTCGCCCTGTGTTGCAACTGGCCCTGTTGGCCAGCACCGTTTTTATCCTGCTGGCAGGCGAGCCAGCACGCCTGGCCCTGGCCAACCCCGCCCTGGTCACCCTAGAGGCGCCACCCACGCTGGCCCGGGGCGAGTCCTTCCGCTTTACGGTTGAATTTGACAACCAGGACGCCGCCAACCGCACGGGCTACAACCCTTTCGTGGATGTGGTCTTCCCGGCCTCGCAGGGCGTGAGCTTCACCAGCGCCGAACTGGATGGGCAGGCCCTCAACGCGCTGGTCTTTACTTTTCCTCCAGCGGGCGGCTGCGTGAGCCACCCCCTGGAACGCCAGGCCAGCGGCGCCTTTAGCCAGGTCTGCGGCACGCCGGGCGATCAACTGGTTGTGCTGCAATTGCCCATCGGTGCCTATCCAGTCAGCGCACCCCCGGCGGAGATCAGCGTGAATGGGCAGGTGGGGCCAGATGCACCGCTCTCTAACGCGCCCACCCTGCGCGCCAGAGGGGGCTACGCACTCGGCTTTACCCCCGCCAATGACTTTTGCTGCGGCGACCCCAGCTTCCCTGGCAGCGCCAGCAGCGATAGCAGCAGCTTTCCGGCGGCCCCCATCGCCGTGAGCGCCATCGGGATCAGCAAGACAGTCGATGCGCCCGAAGCTGAAACCGCCGCCGGGCCAGGCTTCGTCCACACCTACACCATCGAAGTCGACCTGCCGCCGGGCCAGGTGGTCAATAATGTGGTGGTGACGGATACGCTGCCCGCCGGGCTGGCCTTTGTGGCGGCCCGCCCCACCCCCAGCAGCGCGCCCGCTGTGGGCAGCAACGGGGACGTGGTCTTCACCCTGGGGGACCTCACCGGCGGCGACGGGGTGGACCTGGTGCTGGAAATCGACGCCTACGTGCCAGAGGGCATCGTCCCGGCGACCACCGGCGCCGAAGTGGTAGTTGACAATGCCGTGAGCCTGACCGGGGACGCCGAGGCCGCCCAACCCGGTGACCCCGCCGGGGCCATCACCCTTGCGATTGGAGGCGCGGCCCCACTGGAAGCCAACGCTATCGCCATCCAGAAAAACGCCAACGTGCTGAACCCGCCCCTGCGCGCCGGGTCAGTGATTGAATATGCGCTGGATTTCCAGGTGTCGGACTTCTTTGCGCTGGATAACGTGCGCCTGGTGGATACCCTGGGCGATGGCCTGGCCCTGGACCCGAGCTTTGCGCCGCAACTCCGCCTGGAAGAAGCCGGGACGGTCTACCCCTTCAGCCTGGCGCCCAGTGACTACAGCCTGACCCCCAATGCCGACGGCACCACCACGCTGGCGGTCGATATTTCGGCGCTCAAGCCGGGGTCGCGCTGGCTGGGCGGCTGCGTGGACTCCGCAGGCGGCCTGCTGACCCCCTGCCCGGCTGACCGTCCCAGCCAGGGCAGCCTGGTCTATCGGGCCAGCGTGCTGGAGGAATTTCGCTTTATCCATACCCTGGCTGAAAACGGCGACCCCAGCGTGGACCATGGCGACCTGCTCAACAACGATGTCCAAGCGCTGGGCGACCTGCTGGACGTTACCACCTTCGCCCCCATCCTGCCCGACCCAACCACCGCCAGCGACACCAGCTTCAGCCGCCTGAATGTGGCCCGGGGCGCGCTGCTCAAGTCGGTGTACGCGATCAACGGCGCCACCAGCTTCCCCACCCCGCTGGAGATCGTCGGCGGGGATAGCGTGACCTTCCGACTGCGCCAGGCCCTGCCCAGCAGCGACTTTGAAACGCTGGTCCTGCGCGACCTGCTGCCGGACCCCATCTTTGATGCGGCGGAGCTGGTGACCTTTCTGGACCGCGTGAGCGCCGACCCACCCCCGCCCGGCAGCGCACAGTTCGGCCCGGCAGATACCTACCGCGCCCTGCCCGGCAGCAACCCGCCCAGCCTGAGCACCACCCTGGCAGACAACGGCGTGAGCTTCGACTTCGGCAGCTATGACAACACCGCCAACCCACCCAGCGAGATTGACATCCTGCTCACCGTGACCATGCAACCGGCGGTCTTTGCCGATTCGCTCATCCTCAGCAACCTGGGCGTCTCGGACGAAGGCTCTACCAATGCGGCACGTGCCCTGCAACTCGAAACGCTGGACCTGGACGTGCGCGACCGCTTCCTGGTGTTGCGTAAGGGGTTGGTGGACTTTGCAGCGCCAAATGGCAGCGCCTTTTCGCCCCCTGGCACGCCAGGTCAACGTTTTGCCACCCCCATCACTTCCAGCAACCTACTGGACCAACCCATCGCCCCGCGCGAGCTGGGCGCCCTACCCGGCGACAGCGTGACCTTTACCGTGGTCATCGAGAACCACAGCCCCAACCCGGCCTTCGATATTCAACTGCGCGACCAACTGCCGCCGGGCTTCCTCATCCCGCCGGGCGGCCTTAACCTGAACATCTCGCGCGGTGATGCACGCCGCTGGGCTTTGCGCCACTCGGCAGCGGAACAGACGCCAGCGCGCTCTTTGGCCCCGGCCTCGAGATCCTCGACCCCTCTGCAACGGAGGGGGCTTGCCAGCCCGCAGATGCCATCAGCGGCGCGAATATCGTGGTGGTAACCTACGACCTGCAAGCCGACGCCGCCCTGCCGCTGGGCACCCGGCTGGAGAACCTCGCGGGCATCGCTCAGGCCGCCTTTGCGGACACAGGCGCCAATCAGGTGGACGAAGCGCGGCTCTTTGCGGACAGCGTGGCCCTGAGCCTGGGGTCGCTGGCCGGGGCGAGCGCTGCGGCTTCCAGT
>JAAUUD010000347.1 GCA_012031655.1 Anaerolineae bacterium
GGCTGATCCATGACCAACGCCGGCACGTGCCTGCCGCCGGCGAAATCTGGGTGGACCTGCCCGATGGCAGCGAACACCGCGCCCAGGTGCTGGCCTACGACCCTCACCTGGACCTGGCGGCGCTGGCGATTGAGGCCCATGGCCTGCCGACCATCGCGCTGGGCAACTCTGGCGCGCTGCTGCCCGGCGAATGGGTCACGGCGCTGGGCTTCCCCTGGGGGGTGCCAGGTGGCACCACCAGCGGCATCGTGATTGGCCAGGGCATCGCGCTGCCGGAGGCCAGCCTGCCCAACCGCGACTGGCTGATGGTGAGCCTGCACCTGCGCCCAGGCCACTCTGGCGGCCCGCTGGTGAACACCCAGGGGGCGCTGGTGGGCATCAACACCCTCATGACCGGCCCGGATGTGGGCGGCGCGGTCCCGGTGGATACGGTCAAGCGTTTCCTGAAGCAACGGATGGTCTAGCGAGGCCCACAGCGGGGCGTGGTTTGCGGCAGGCCGCCTAAACCACGCCCGTTTTTTGCCCTACGAGCGGCACGCGCAAAAAGCGGTTGGCGTAGAGGACCAGGATGCGCTGGCCATCTTCGGGCAGGTCGCCGCCCCACTCTGCCACCAGGCTATGCGCGCCGCGCAAGGGCTGCCGCCGACCGGGGACTTCTGCCATAAAGCTCAGCCGGGGGGCGGCTTGTTTGGTGTCGCAGTGCGTCACCTGGGCCACCACCAGCCGCCCGCGCCGTTCCAGCCACAGCACGCCCAGCAAATTCAGCAGGATGAAGGCCCACAGCGGCAAGATCACCCAGAAGAAGACCACCAGCACCAGCACCATCAGCACAAAGCGCACCGGGTACATAAACCAGGGGTTGCGGGGGTAGGCACTCCGCAACACGCGGCCCACAAAGCGCGCCGTTAGCAAGAAGATGCCCAGCAGCACGGCCAGCGCCGCCCCCAGCCAGGCCACCTGATTCCAGAGTTCCTGGCGCGCGGTGCCATCCGAGGGCAGGCGGGCCTGCACGGGGTCTGCCGCGTCATATTCAATGAGGACCGGGTCTCCGAGGTCGTTGGCGGCAAAGGTGGCCGCGCTAACCCGTGTTTCGGCTTGCAAGGGCCGCTCGGCGCCAGCAGGCTGGTAGGCAAAGGTCAGGTAGTACGCCTCGTTTTCGCGCCGACGCTGGATCACCTCACCATCGCCTGCCGTCCAATCGCGCTCGGCGTCGTTCACCACCACCAGCACGATATTCAACCATAGCCACCCCCCGCCCAGCACGCCCAACAAGGCATAAACCGCCAGAAAAGCCAGGGCATTCTGGGCCATATACCGCCGTTGAACGATGCTTTTCCGTGCTCCGCTAAGATAGGCCTGATTATTCAGGTAGAGTAAACTGGTTTGGCCCTGGTCCACGCTGTGCAGCGCGGCCTGGCGCGATAGAAACTCCATAGTGAACCTCGTCCCGCAGTGCCCACAACCAACCCAGGGCGCTGGTTCCCACTCTGCTTGCGCTTATCTTAGCACAAATGGATGGCAGCGGGCGCGGCTGGCCCTAGCTGCCGTAGGCGCCTTCAGGCTCGAACCACTCTGCCGCGCCCTGGCTGTTCTTGCGTTTGGCGATGGGCTGACGGGTGCGGAAGACCTCAGCCACCTCGGGGCGGGTGAGGTACCACCAGGTCAGCGCGCTGCCGACCGTGCCAAAGGGCACCAAAAGCGCCATCGGCAGGGCCAGCAACAGGGCCATCAGGCGCGCCCAGTTCCGCAGGGCCAGCAAGCCAAAGCCGCACACCAGGTAGAGCAGCGCCCAGCAGGCCGTAAAAACCCCGCTCAGGCCTAGCGTCAGGGCCGAGACAACCGGGGTGGGGTTGGTCGGCTCCAGAATGGAGGCCGGCAGCGCAATCATGAAGATGGCCAGCGCGCCGAACATTAGCGGCACCCCCAGCAAAAGTGATAGCCGGCGAGCAGGGTGCGGCCTTCGGCATGGGTCAGGCGGGCATAGGGTTGGGTCACGGGGGTTTCCTTTGCGCTGTGCGCAACTACATCTCCTGATGAGTATACGCAGGGCAGCGGGAAAAGTCTCCGCCAGATGGGGGAAAACCACCACCTCCGGCGGGGCGGAGGTGGTTTTTTGGGGGGGGCAGAACAGGAAAGGCGGGCGAGCCTTAGCGCCCCTTGCCGTTCGGTTGCGCGGCGCCCTTGACCGGAATGCGTTGCGAACGGGCTTCTGGCTTGTGCGGCAGGCGCAGGCTCAGCACGCCGTTCTCGAACTGCGCCTCGGCATTGGCGGCGTCCAGGGTTTCGGGCAGGCGCAGGGAGCGCTGGTACGAACCGTTGTAGCGCTCGCGGTAGGTGTAGTTAGCGCTTGCGTGGGGTTCGTCGCTGTTCACCTGTGTCGAGATGGTCAGGATGCCGTCTTTGATCTCCAGGTTAACGTCCTCCGCACGGACGCCGGGCAGGTCCACCCGCACCAGCGTATGGTCCTCGTAGGTCACCACATCCAGCGGCGGGCGGGCAAAGGCAGCGCCGCCGCTGGCAGGCTGCGCGGTGCGCCAGAAATCCTCGAACAGCCGATCCATCGTGCGTTCCAGGGTGTTCGTGGGGGTCCAACGGACTAAGCGGGCCATGGGGGGTCTTCCTCCTTCACAGGATCATTGGCAGGGTCAATTAGCCCCATTATGCGGCAGGTATATAAACGAAAAATCGGAGGGGCCTCAGAAATGTGTCGGTGCTGCATCAGAGTTTCATCAGCAGCGCGCGCCGCCGGGTAAAATTTGGGTTAAACCGCCGGAAATCCCCCCCATGGCCCTTGCGCGGGGCAGAATTGGCGCGATAATACCCGCGCCTGGCCCATTGTTCAGCGGCCCGGCAGAGGAGCAACCAGGATGAAGGGTTGGATTCTGTACAAAACCCCCGCCAGCGGCCTCAAGCCCGAAAGCTACGAGATTCACCGCTTTATTGAGGTGGCCGCCCGCCATCACATCGACCTGCAAATCGTCGCAGCCGCAGCAATTCGACCTCATCGTGACCCGTGACGACCGTCGCAGCATCCTGCTGGAAGGCGAAACCACCGCCCTGCCAGACTTCTTGATGGCGCGTATGGGGTCCGGCACAACCTACTTTGCCCTGGCGGTGATCCGCCACCTGGAACGGCTGGGAACGCACGTGGTCAACAACGCCCACGCCATCGAAGCCGTCAAGGACAAGCTCTATTCTCAGCAATTGCTGGCCGCCAGCAACCTGCCCGTCCCCAAGACCATGCTGGTCAAGTTCCCGATGAGCGCCGCCCTGGTGGAAAAGCAACTGAGCTTCCCGGTGGTGGTCAAGACGCTCTCTGGCTCGCAGGGGGCCGGGGTGTATCTGTGCGAGAACCGCGCCAACTTTGAGGACGTGATGCAGCTCATCGAGGCCACCAACGCCAACGCCAACGTGATCTTGCAGGAGTTCATCACAGACAGCTACGGGCGCGACCTGCGCGTGATTGTGGTGGGTGGGCGGCCCATCGCGTGTATGCAACGCAAGGCCAACGATGGCACCTTTAAGGCCAACTTCTCGCGCGGGGGCAGCGTGGAACCCTACCCCATCACCCCGGTGATTGCCTGGCTGGCCAGCGAGGCAGCCCGCGTGGTTAACCTGGATGTGGCGGGGGTTGATCTGCTGTTTGACGGCAACGCCTTCCGCATCTGCGAGATCAACTCGTCGCCGGGCTTCGAAGGCATGGAAAAAGCCCACCCGGAAATGAACATGGCTGAAGAGATTTTCCGGTACATTCGGGTGCGGCTTGGCTTCTGGGAAGAAGCGCTGGCGCAGGCCTAGCCCGGCCCGCGCCAACCTGCCGCATCTGCGGGATTCTGCCGCCTGGCTGGGGCATCCTCCAGGCCTGTTCAACGCTGGAATAGGCATTGGAGGTCTTGCCCCGATGAGCCACCCCCCCACCCCACCCCCCACCTGCATGAGTGTGATCCGCTAAAATAAAAAATCTGGTTCACTATTTTATTTTTCGCTCTGTCTGTTTGTTATTTTATGTAATTTATTTTTATCGTGTTCTGAGCTATATTTTGCGAGTGTAAAAAGCAAAGGCTGGCATCTTGTTTGAAACAACACGATATATTTTTTCGAAAACTGCATCTCGCACCACAGGAAGTTAACAATTCCCGGTACCAGCAGTATTGATATCTAAATCGACCTAGTTCTGAGGCTACTGAACTTGTATCTAATATA
>JAAUUD010000348.1 GCA_012031655.1 Anaerolineae bacterium
TAGCCGCCTGACCGGGGTGCTCTATGTGCTGGATGAGCCGAGCATTGGCCTGCACCAGCGCGACAACGACCGCCTGCTGGCCACCCTCATCGGCCTGCGCGACCTGGGCAACACCGTGCTGGTGGTGGAACATGACGAAGACACCATGCGCCATGCCGATTGGATCATCGACATGGGGCCGGGCGCGGGCATCCACGGTGGGCAGGTGGTGGCCTTTGGCACGCCGCAGATGATCATGGCGGACCCGAACAGCCTGACCGGGGCCTTCCTGAGCGGGCGTCGCCAGATTCCCGTGCCGGAGGACCGCCGCTCAGGCAACGGCCAGTGGATCACCATCCAGGGCGCGCGCGAGAACAACCTGAAGGACGTGACGGTGGACGTGCCGCTGGGCCGCCTGGTGGTGATCACCGGGTGAGCGGCAGCGGCAAAAGCACGCTGATGATCGAAGTGCTCTATAAGCATCTGGCGCAGGTTATCAACGGCGCACGGGAAAAACCCGGCACCCACGACGCCATCCTGGGCATCGAGGCGATTGACAAGATCATCAACATTGACCAAAGCCCCATCGGGCGCACGCCGCGCTCCAACCCGGCCACCTACACCAAGATTTTTGACGACATCCGCACGCTTTTTGCCGAACTGCCCGAAAGCAAGATGCGCGGCTATAGCCCGGGGCGCTTTAGCTTTAACGTGAAGGGCGGGCGTTGCGAAAACTGCCAGGGCCAGGGCTTCTTGAAGGTCGAAATGCAGTTTTTGCCGGATATTTACGTGGAGTGCGACGTGTGCCACGGCACGCGCTACAACCGCGAAACGCTCCAGGTGAAGTACAAGGGCAAGAGCATCGCCGAAGTGCTGGACATGACCGTGAGCGAGGCGCTGAGCTTCTTTGAGAACTTCCCCCCCCATACACCGCCGCCTCGAAACCCTGGAAAACGTGGGCCTGGGCTATGTAAAGATCGGCCAGCCCGCCACCACGCTTTCTGGCGGAGAAGCCCAGCGCGTGAAGCTGAGCCGCGAACTGGGCAAACGCGCCACCGGCCAGACCCTCTACGTGCTGGATGAACCCTCCACGGGGTTGCACTCCGCAGACGTGGATCGGCTGATCACCGTGCTGCAAATGCTGGTGGACCAGGGCAATACGGTGCTAATCATCGAGCACAATCTGGACATCATCAAGGTGGCGGACTGGCTGATTGACATGGGGCCGGAGGGCGGCGACCGGGGCGGCGAGGTGCTGGTCACGGGCACGCCCGAGGAAGTGGCCGCCCATCCGCAGAGCTACACCGGGCGCTACCTGCGGCAGGTGCTCCCCCAGGCTGAAGCCGCCGTGCTGGCCTGAGTTTGCCGCCACAAAGCGCCCAGATTGGACTTCGCTTTCTGGGCGGCTTTGTGCTATAACACTGCCAGCCAATCGAAGCAACTAGAGGTTTTGTTACGCATGAACGCTGCACACACAAGTGTCCACGGCGCCGAACATGGGCATGGGCACAGCATCAGCAACGAGCAGCATAACCATATGCTCAAGTTCGGATGGTGGTTGTACATCGCCTCCGAGGTCATGATTTTTTCGTCGCTCATCGCTGTATTTATGCTGGCGAAGCGGCTCTACCCCGCCGAAGAGGAACATCTGGTGCTGCCGCTGGTGGCCTTTAACACCTTTCTGCTGTTGACCAGCAGTTGGATGGTGGTGCGCGGGCTGGTGTCCATCCAGCGCGGTGACCAGGTGGGCCTGCAACGCGCCCTGATGATCACGGTCATCCTGGGCAGCATCTTTCTGGGCATCCAGATTTACGAGTATAACGAGTTCACCCATCATGGCGTGACGCTGACCAGCAGCATGTATGGCAGCGCTTTCTACATCATGACGGGCTTTCATGGCTTCCATGTGTTTATCGGCGTGCTGTGGGCGCTGTGGGCCTTCTTTAAGGCGCTCAATGGGCACTACACCGCAGAGAACAACATCGGCATTGAACTTTTTGGCCTGTACTGGCACTTTGTCGATGTGGTCTGGGTGGTGTTGTTCACCCTGATTTACGTGATGTAAGGGGAGAAGACGATGCAACGCGAACACGAACCCAACGAACACGCGCACCATGGGCCAGATAAGCCCACCTATAACCTGGTCTTTGTGGCGCTGACGGTGCTCATGCTGCTGAGCGTGGGCACGGCCTACATCGAACTGCCAGACATCCTGCACTACGGCATTTTGCTCACGCTGATGAGCGTGAAGGTGGGGCTGGTGGTGGCCTACTACATGCACCTGAAGTACGACAACCCACTGTTTACCTGGGTGTTTATCCTGCCGGTGCTGATGGGCCTGGCGGTAGTCCTGAGTTTGCAAGGGCTGGCCGGGTACTGAGCCGAAATGCGCGCCAGGGCGGGGGCAACAGGCTGCCCGCCCTGATTTTTAAATCCCCACAACGATCTGTCTTCCCAATCAAAAATACCTCTTTCGGATGACTTTTGATACCGATTTTGTCGTATACTAAAAGTACCTCTATATACCCAGTGCTAGGTTAACAGCAGATGGAAAATATTGTTGATTTTTTGGCCTCTGTAAGTCTTTTCCATGGTCTGGCGCCAGATATCCTGGCGCAAATGGGCAGCGAAGCGCGCGTGGTCAATCTGGAAAAAGGGGATATCCTGTTTCGCCAGGGGGCCAGCGGGCGGGAACTCTTCATCATCCGTGAGGGCAGCCTCAAAATTTCCATCGAAACGGACAACCGGCAGAGCTTTCACCTCGCGGATTTTCACACAGGCCAGGTGGTGGGCGAGCTGGAGATCATTGACGGGATGTCGCGGGCGGCTACCGTTCAGGCGAACGTGCGTTCTAAGCTGATTGCCATACCGCGCGAAGCCTTTTTTGCTCACCTGGGGATGTACCCGGAACTGGCGCTGCACCTGATGCGCGTGCTGAGCGAGCGTTTGCGCCAGAACAACCTTCGCCAGCTCGAAGCCATGACCCACGCCCAACCGCTGGAGCGTCGCCTGGCGAGCCTCTTGTTGCTGCTGGCAGAAAACAGCCCCAGCGGCCAGGTAGAGCGCTTTGACCGGGGGCAGATGGCCCAGGTGCTCAACGCAACACCCAATGACCTCCAGGACCAGTTGCGCGCCTGGTTCGAAGAAGAACTGGTGGCCTTTCAGGACGAGGCCACGCTGGAACTGCTGGACCTGAACCGCCTGCGGTCTATTGCGGGCCTGGCCCTGGTGGATTGAGGTCCACACTGGGCATGGCCGGGAAGGCGGCTGGCTGGAAGGGCTCCAGGGTCGGGTAAGCCGCCTCGAGCGCGTCCAGATGGGCACGGGCGGCCTGCAAGCCAGCATGATAGCAATAGGGCGCGCCATCGCACCAGGCCAGTTCGTAGGCCCGCAAAGCCACCTCGCGCGCGGCAACATTGCTGCCCTGCGCCCGCAAAATGGTCGCCAGCAGGTTGCAGGCGTCGGTGTGGAACAGCCGATAGGGCGCGTGGCGAAGCGGCTCCCAGAGTTCATCCAGCAAATCCAGGGCGGGTTCTGTTTTGCCCTGGTGCCAGCGGAGTTCCGCCAGCGCAATAGAGGCCGCAATCTCTTCTTCGACCAGGATCACGCTGCGGGCTTCGGCCAGGGCTTGTTCCAGGGCGCGTTCGGCGCCGGGGAAGTCGCCCAGGCCCAGCGCCGCCTGGCCTTTGAGGCGCCCCGCCAGGATTTGCGCGGCTTCCAGCTTGCGCTCCCGGCTAAAGTGCTGGCCTTTTTCGGCCCATTGGAGCGCCGCCTGATAATCCCCAAACCAGAGCGCGCGCATGGCGTGATGATTGTAGGCGCGGTTGGCGTTGGTGCGGTCGGCCAGGTCCAGGGAACGGTCGAGCGCCTGGGCGCTGCCCTCGGCCTCGCCACGGGCCGCCAGCGCCAGCCCCAGCACTTGCAAACTGATGGCTTCTAGCAGGCGGTTGTCGTCCTGACGATCGAGCAGCACAGCCTGGCGCGCGGCTTGCTCCGAAGTATATAGGCCCCCAACCAGGCGTTGGGCATAGGCCAGGTCGCGATAGCCGCTGCTGAGGTCGATGGTAAAGCTTGATTCCTGCCGCAAACTGACGGCCCGCTGATAGAGCGGCCCAGCCCGGCCCGGGTTGCCGGTCATCTGGTAGGCCTGGGCCAGCGCGTGCAAGGCCCAACTCCGCTCTGCAACTTTGCTTAGGGGGTGGTTGGGCCTCCA
>JAAUUD010000349.1 GCA_012031655.1 Anaerolineae bacterium
GCGTTGTGCAGGTCTGCGTTACGCAGGTCGGCGCTTTCCAGCACCACCTGAGTCAGTTCCGCCCAGCGGCAGCTCGCGTTTTGCAGGTTAGCCGCCACCATCACCGCCGCACTGAGATTGGCACGGGTCAGCGCCGCGTTGGGCAGGCTGGCCCAACTGGCCCGTGCCCCGGCCAGTTGCGCGTTACGCAGGTTGACCCCGCTCAGGTTGGCGCGTTCCAGGTTGGCATAGCGCAGGTCGCTCCCCTCCAAATAAGCATTCTGGAGCGAAGCGCTCTCCAGGTTGATGGCCTGCAAATTCACCCCATCCAGGCTAATGCCATCCAGGATCGACTTAGAGAAATCCTGCCCGGCCAGCATGTTGCGGTTTTTGAGCGTTTGCAGCGCATCGAAGTTGCCCAGGCGCGCCTCGCGGATCAGGGCGATCTGCTGGTGGCGTTCTTGCTCCGCCCGCAAGCGCCGCCCCGCGATCACCTCGAAACCCATAAAGGTCAGGAGCGCGCCGATGACCTCCAGCGAGAACTGCCGCAGCCAATCGATTAACCAGGCGTTGCTCAGCCCACCCAAAAGCGCCGAGAGCAGGCTGCTCCCCAGCGCCACCAGCAACAGGAGGATGATAAACGAGCGGCTAAGGTTATCCTGAAAAGGCTTGTTCATGGGTGCTTGCTTTCTTGCCGGGCCTCTGCAACCGGCAGCACTATACCCGATTCGCCCAGGGCGGGAAATAGTGGGTTCTTGGTTGCACAGAGCGGGCCGTTCGCCCATAATGAGAGGGCATTACCTCAATTTCATGAATCCAAGAGGGGAGATCGCGCTATGCGCCGCCTGAGTCTTGCTGTTGCCCTCATTTTGCTGATGCTCGTCAGCGCCCTACCGACGATTAGCAGCCACGCCCAGGAAACAAGCGATGTCAACGTGCCGGTGCGCATGGCCGGGAATGTGGTGCTGCGCAGCGGACCGGGCTGGAACACGGCCTGGTGGGAATATCTGCCGCGTGGCTATGAAACCGTGGCCATAGCCCGGAGTGCCAACGGCCTCTGGTTGCAGGTTTTGGCAGAAGGGTACCAGGGCTGGGTGCCCACCAGCGCCCTGCGCCGCCGCCGGGGAGGGCAACTTTAGCGACTTGCCTGTGGCGCAGGGGCTACGCGCCAGCGGCGAGGGCGCCTTCCGCGTGGATGACCCGACCATTCGCGATATTGAAATTGAGATGATCCAGTTGCGCCGAGCCATGCGCGCCATCTGGGCCCGCTACGAGCGCTTGCAGGGCTTCCAGCCGACCACCTGCGCCAACATTCCGGCGGTGCCAGAGCCGATTTTGCTTTCGGAGGCGACCAAGGCGGCCCGGCCAGAACTGCAACGCGTTGAACTGGAGCTCTACTTTGTGCATCAGAGCGTGCTGGCGGCGGTGAACAACTTCACCACGCTCTGCGCGCAGGGCGGCGCCATCACCGGCAGCGTAGAGCAAACCTACCTGGATGGCTGGAACAACGCCGCCAACGCCCAGCCCGTCTTTGATAACATTCGCCACTACCTGCACGAACTCACCGGGCTGGTGATGTCAGAGTAAGCACGGCCAGGGGCGCTAGTCCGTGGCGCTGGATGGCGGCAAGGGCTGGCGTGCGGCCATCAGCCAGAAGGCCAGCGGTGGCAGGCTGATGAGCGCCAACCCCAAAGCCATTTCACGCGGGGAAATCACCAGGGCATCCAGCGCCACGCCCGAAAACCACACCGAGGCAGAGAGCGCCAGGGTGAACAGCGTAAAGTCCAGGCCAAAAACACGCCCCCAGAAAGCGGTCTGGCGTCTTGAGTTGCAAGAGCACGCTGCTATAGACCCAGTTAATGGAGCCACCCATCCCGCGCAGAACAGCCCCCACCAGCGCCAGGGCCAGGGTCGGGGCCACGCTATACAACACCCACCCCAGCGGGATGAGCAAAAAACCCGCACCAATCGCCCGTTGGAGGTAGCGCTCGGTCTGCGCACCGAAGCGGTTCGCGATCAGCGGGCCGCTCACCGAGCCTAGCCCAAAGGCGGTATACAGCAAGCCGAGCGTCAGAGCGCCGTCCTGGCCCAACGGGAAAACCCGCTCCGAGTAGAGCGTCACCATGATGTCCACACTGCCCAGGTGCGAAATCGCCTTCACCAGCGCAATAAGCCCCACCGCCGGGTTGACCCGCACATAGCGCAGGCCCTCCAGAAAATCCAGCCAGCCGCTACTGCGCCCCTCGGCGGGCGGCGCGCCCTCCTCAGCCGGGACCTGCATGCGCCAGAGCAACGCAGCCGCCAGGCCAAAGGTCGCCGCGTCGATCAGCAAAGCGATTTCCACGCCCACAAAGGCCGTCGTCACCCCGCCCAGCAACGCCCCAACCGAAAGCATGGTGGACCAGGTGACGCTGCCCAGCGTGTTTGCGCTCAGCAGTTCATCGCGCTGCACCAAACGTGGCAAAATCGCTGCCCAGGCGGGTTCAAAAAAGGACGATGCGGCAAACTGCGCCACGCTAAACAGGTAAACCAACCAGACCGTTTGCTCGCTTTGCACCAGCAAATAGCCCAGCACAATCGGGATGCGCACCAGGTTACACCAGATGAGCACCCAGCGGCGGTCAAAGCGGTCTGCCACCACCCCCGCCAGCGGACCAAATACAAAAGGCGGCAAGGCACGCGCCAGGAACAGCCCACCCACCGCCACGCCAGAATCGGTGTAGCGCGTCACCAGGATGACCGTAGCAATGGTGTTGAACCAATCGCCCGTCAGGCTGATGACCTGAGAAGCCCACAGCAGGCGGAACTGCGGACGCCGCCGCAGCAATTGAAGATAAAGGTGCATAGGTTCTGCATTATCACCCGCCGCGCCAGGGCTGGCAATGGCGGTTGGTTTGCAAAAGATTCATAGAACCCCTACACGTTTTTACAATTGCGCGCCCCAAAGTGGATTATGCTTAAGATCGAGGAAGGTAGCGGTCCGGCGCCTTCCCCCTGCATCAGCTATACTGAGCAAAACTTACACTTCCGCAAAAGCAAGGAGAGACGCCTATGCCTGTTCGAAAGCTCATTTTAAGTTGCGTGATGGCCCTGCTCCTGATAAGCGCCGCACTCCCGGCCCGGGCGCAAACCGCATCAGTCTACATCCGTTTTTTTGAGTCGATTGATGTCACCCTGACGGATCGCAATTTTCAGATTTTTGCGGTCTTTCTGGAAAGCGGCGAGCGCCTGACGGTGGTCGCCTATGGCTTGGAAGAAGACGTGGCCCCCGGGTTGCAACTGCTGGACCCGCTCGGTAGCATCGTTGCGGAGGACGTTAACCCCACCAATGCCCAGGGCGTGTTCTTCCAGACAGACGCGCAGGTGACCGGCATGTACACCTTCATCGTGAGCCGCCAGACAGAAGGCCAGGGCTTTTTGCGCGTGATGGCCTTTGAGGGCGACCCACTGATTGAGGACCAGACCTTGCTGGATACGCTGGACCCGCTGGCCCCCAGCCGCGCGTTCATCATCGGCAGCCTTCCAGAAGACGCGGTGAACGTTTCGGTTGATGTGCTGGAGCCGGACGACGAAACGCACATTCTGCCCGAGGTCTTCGCCTCGCGTGGGCGCCCGCAGCAACTCGGCCCCATCAACGAGCGCACCACCGCCATTCCAGAAGGGGAACTACGCTCCTGGAGCAACGATGATCTGATCGAGTTCTTCACGCTCAGCATCCGGCCTTTTCCAGAAATCGTGCCCACCGCCAGCACCATCCGAGGGGCGTTCAAACCGCTGCAACAGCTCTTTGACGTCACTGAATACCTGATTTTGATCGGGGACGGCGGGCCAATCGAGGAAGTCAACCGCAACATCTGCCTGGCGGGTGGCTTTGAGGTCGTCGCGGTGGTGCCCACCCCGCAGGCAACTTCTATATGGTGGTGGACGAAGCCCAGGAGCGCGGCTTTTCGCTGATCCCCATTGATAGCATCTTCCTGCCCGTGGGCACAGATGAAGCCTGCGCCAACCTCCCCGGCAATGCCACGGTCCGCATTCAGGATATCCCCGGCCCGCCGGTCAGCTCCGGTCAATCAAGCGGCGGCGGCGGCTTCCCGATCCCGCCCGTAGGCAACAGTGACCCCTCCCCCGGCGAAAATGAGACGGTCATCATTGACCGGGACCCGGGTCCCGCCGCCCGCGCCACCGCCACCAC
>JAAUUD010000350.1 GCA_012031655.1 Anaerolineae bacterium
GGCGGCGCTGGGGCTGAGCAGCGATGCCCGCCCCCTGGTGGCCGCGCTGGACCGCGTGGAGTGGCTGATTAGCCCCTGAAATCCACCAGATGGCCTAAGCCGGGCGCTACTGTTGCGCCGCGTGGACTGCCACTATGGTTAGTGGCAGTGTCAAAAATGGTCAAAGGAATCGCGATGAAACGTCTTGCCTTTGGGGTGTTTGCCTGTGTAATGATCGGGTTGCTGCTGGTGGCAGATCGCGGAGGGGGGCCAGGCCGGGCGCACCGCCTGGGCTGCCGAAGGCGAAGGCGAGGTGTACGACCTGGCGCCGTTGAACGACTCGCGCGGCTAGGCGAGCCAGCTTGCCCCGCGCCATCCCCGGCAGCGGGGCAAGCCTTCATGCCCAGTTAGGATCCGCTTTGCCAAGTTGCTGGCGCAGCAGCGGCTCTCCGGCCACCCCACGGTTAATGCTGCTGGGGTGGCCCTGGCGGTCCAGCACGAAGGTGGTCGGCACGCTGAACACCCCCCAGCGCGAGGCGGCTTGTGGGTCGGCTTCGGCATCCACCCGGATGATCTGTAGGTTGATATGCTGCTGAAGGTCCTCGAAAGCCGGCACCTGCACAGTGCGGCAGGCCACGCATTCGGGCGTCGTGAAGAAGACAATCGTCGGGCGGCTCAGGTCAACGCCCGTCAAGAGCGGATCGGTGGCAGCCTGCGCCCCGATGCGGCGTTTCTGCCAGAAGGTATAGCCCTGGTAGGTGAAGAAGCCCAGGGCACACACGCCCACCAAAATCAAAAGCCGTTCGAGCATCGCGCGTTACTCCTTGACCGGGGCGTGAACAAAGCCCGGCACCCCTAGCCGATTAAACAGATAGTACAGGGTGCAGCCCGCGCAGAAGCCAAGCCACAGGTTGAAGTTGGCCAGCACAAACACGATGGCCACGGGCACCCAGCCCAGGGTAGAACCCGCCAGCAGCAGCAGGCCACCGATCAGGTCCATGCTGCCGCCCACCAGCGCGGCGAAGCGGTGCGGCTCTGGGTTATCCACATGGACGCTGGGCCTGACCACGCCGCTTGGCCCCAGCGCGCGGTAAAGGAGTGCATAGGGGCCAAAGGGCAGGGCGGCGGCGCTGGCCAACTGGCTGATGGCCGCCAGGAGCACCGGTATTGCGCTGTCGATCACGAAGCCAAATGCCAGAAGGAGGATTGTTACAGCCTGGGCTACTTTAATCGCCGTATGATCCACCCGGCGCAGGGATGTTTCTGCCATTGATGAATGCGCTCCCACACCAACCATCGCGATAGTTTTTAGCGTAGATGAAGATGCCTGCGCCGACAAGCCCCCGGCACAGGAAAAAGCTGAAAATCAGCCAGATAGGGGAGAGTTAGCCCAGCGCGCCACGCTTGCCTGCGTCTGGCGGGGCATTGCGGTTAAAGTTGTAGGCCACAGCCACGGGAAAAATCGCCGCCAGGGCGATGATCCCGCCAAGGACCAGCGCAATAAAGCCCAGGGCATCCACCCCGCTCCCCAGCGGGAGCAAAGCCAGCACCGTCGCCAGGACGATCAGCACCCCACCGACGCCCAGGATGCCCGCCGAGGTCAGCGCAGCGCGGTCGAAGTTGGCGTGTTTTTCGCCGCTGGTGTGCCCATTCTGGCCATTGATGAGGATCCAGTGCGGTTCGCGGTCCGGGCCAATGTAAAACGTGACCAGCGCAGGCACCAGCACCTGCGTCCAGTGCTGGTTCTGGAACTGCACCTGCCAGTGAAAATCGCGGATGTGCTGGGCACTGCACGCCAGACGAACATCCTCGCGGGTTTGGGCCTGGAGGAGCACCTCGGCATCGCTCCAGGAGTCCACCGGAGCGCGGTCGGGCAGGCGCAGGCTGGCTTGCTGGAGCACCTCCGGGGGTATAGGGGGCCGGGTTCTGGAGGCTGATGTGGCCAAAAGCCAGTCGCACGGCGCGGTCTTCTTCCAGCGCGGGCGAAAGCAGGTTCTGGTAGGGGCGCTCGATGCGACCCACGCGCGGCTCCCAGCGCACCCGCATCTCGCTGACCTGCTGGCTGCGTACGGATCCGCCGCCGTAGTGTTCGCGGTGGCTCTGTACGGTGTAATCGAAGCCCACTTCGGCGCGCCAATGGCCCATAACCTGGGCATCGACCCACCACAGCGGGAGGTAAACGCGTTGCAGGCGGTGCATCAGGCGCTCCACGCGCATATCCGCCGGGCGGAAAGGGATGCTCTGCACAAAGCTCGCCAGGCTGCGCTGGACCTGCTCTCGGTTGACCTGGAACGGCAACACTGCCTCCGGGCTGTGGAGGTGCAAGGCGGCGCGGGTTTCCTGGCTGATGGGTGCCAGTTGCGCCCGAAAGCAGTTTGGGCAGCGCGGGAGCGTCTCGCCCTCGCCCAGCACAAAGCTCAGGCCGCAGTGGTCGCAGGCCAGGATGTTCTGTGCCCAGCTGGCGTCGGGCGCAGGGCTGGCAGAAGCGAGTGTGAGAGCCTCAAGCGTCATCGAAACTCAGTGCCTTGTTCACCGTATTGACCGTAAAAGTGAAGGCCGCGCCCAGCAGCATCAGCGCAAAGACGCCTGCTGCTTCGAAGGCATCGCCGCTGACCACTGCCCCCGCGAAAAGCGCCAGGCACAGCACCAGCAATCCAGGGATGAAGGTTAGCGCCATCACTGCGCTGACTTTGGGCCAGGCCACCGGGCGCTGTCCGGCGACGGTGCCAGTCTGCCCATTGACGAGCACCTGATAGCGCTGGTCTTCGTAAGTGTAGGCCGAAATGTACACCGGCACCAGCACATAGCGCCATTTTTCGTCGGCAAAGTCCACCTGCATGCTAAAGTTACGGATTTTGCGCGTGCTGGCCTGGCTCATGCAGGCTTGCTTGGTGCGCTCACGGATGGTGCTGCGGCCCAGTTCCCAGGCGGTGTTCAGGTCGCGTTCGTAGGCGTGCGCCTTGATGCCCGCCAGGAAGCTGGCTTCGTAAGGCACCAGACCATCGGCGCGGTAGTTGGTGGCGCGTTGCAGCAGGATTTCGCTGATTTTGGTGGTGCCAGAGATAAATACATCATCGTGTTGCAGGTTCACGTGCCCGCTCTCCCAGCGCCAGACGGTGGTGGTGCGCCGATTTTTGCCGCTGCCGACCGTTTTGGTGCGGCCTACTTCGGCCTTCCAACTGGCGTTGGTGATGGCATCAAAGGTCCAGTAGGGCAGGTAGAGCGGTGTGAAGTTGCGGATAACGGCTTCGGCCTTGAGTTCGCGCGGCGTCATCCAACTGCTGCCCAACCACTCCCGCGTGAAGCCGTGGCACCCATCGGGCGTCACCGTGAGCGGGATGAGGAAACGGGGACGCAGCACATCTTGGGGGGCCTGGCGCTGCACCAGCTTGGCCGAGTGGCAAAACGGGCAAAAGGTGGTGAGCTCGTCCGGCGGGAGGGTGGTGGCAGCGCCGCAGTTCTGGCACTGAATCTCGAGGCGTTCCATGCCCCACCCATGGGCAGCGCTCTGCACCGCTTCCAGGGTAAATTCATATTCCTCGGCCTGCCGCCCGACGATTTCGATCTCACGCACCTCGTGATAGCCGCAGAAGGTGCAACGCAGGCCACCATCTGCCGCGCTATAGGCGCGGTCCGCGCCGCAATTGGGGCACTTAAAGGTGACGACCTCCGCTTGTTCGGCGGGGCGTTGCTCTGGCGGAAGCGGGGCATAAACCTCGATACCCTCTAGCGCCGAGGTTGTGGGTGCAAAGCCAGGGGGGGGAAAGGGAGTGCTCATGCAGGAGATTATAGAAAATGCTGCCGGGGGTGGCAAGCTGCTGGCCAGGTGTTTTTTTGGTTCTATAGGTTTGCATAGATTTCTTGGCAAGCCAGCATAGATTTGCTACTATTCGGGGCATCTCCTGGCACGGAGATTGGACCTGAAGCAAACCGCAGATCAATCTAGATGAGCAAGGAAGGAACCTCATGCGGAAACTGATGCTGTTGAGCCTGGTCGCGGTGCTGGCCCTGCTGCCCCTGAGCAGCGTGGCCGCCCAGGGCGACCCCGCCATTCTGGCGACCGAGTATGTGCTGGCCCAGCAAAACGAAGATGGCAGCTTTGGTGAAGAGGGGGTGTTGACCTTTACATCGCTCTCGCTGCTGGCCCTGGCCGCCAGTGGAGAGTGCCCAACGAGGCGGGCGTGGCC